>JAFYIK010000104.1 GCA_017538685.1 Bacteroidales bacterium
ACGCCTGCTGGGTGCCGGGAACTGACCACGCCAGCATCGCTACCGAAAACAAAGTGGTGGAGAAGCTCGAGGCGATGGGCATCAAGAAGTCCGACATCACCCGCGAGGAGTTCCTTAAGTATGCCTGGGAATGGAAGGAAGAACACGGTGGAATCATCCTCCAGCAGCTCCGCAAGCTCGGCGCGTCCTGCGACTGGGACCGCACCCGCTTCACGATGGAGCCCGCGCTCAGCGAGGCCGTGATCAACACCTTCGTGTACTTCTACAAAAAGGGTTGGATCTACAAAGGCGTGAGGATGGTCAACTGGGATCCCGTCCGCCGCACCGCGGTCAGCGACGAAGAAGTGGTCCATAAGGACACCCAGAGCCATTTCTACCACCTCAAGTACTTCATCTCCGACGGCAACGGCAACCCCACGGACAAGTATCTCGTGATCGCCACGACCCGTCCGGAGACCATTATGGCGGACGCCGCCATCTGCGTTAACCCGGCCGACGAGCGTCATCACTGGCTGCGCGGCAAGAAGGTGCTCATCCCGCTTATCAACAGGGAAATCCCCGTCATCGAGGACGACTATGTGGAGATGGATTTCGGTACCGGCTGCCTCAAGGTCACGCCCGCGCACGACGTCCACGACTACGAAATAGGCCTTAGGCATAACCTGCCCGTGCTTGAGATCATCGACGACGGCGGCTGCCTGAACGAAAACGCCCGGATCCTGGTGGGTGAGGACCGTTTCGTCGCCCGTAAGAAGATAGTGAAGATGCTGGAAGAATCCGGCAACCTCCTCAAGATAGAGGACTACACCTCGCCTGTGGGATATTCAGAGCGCTCCAAGGCCGTCATCGAGCCGAAGCTCTCGGCGCAGTGGTTCCTCAAGATGGACAAGCTCGCGCAAACCGCCCTCGAGACGGTCGAAAGCGGCCGCACCAAACTTATCCCTGACCGTTATATGAACACCTACCGTCACTGGATGGAGAATGCCCGTGACTGGTGCATAAGCCGCCAGCTCTGGTGGGGCCAGCGCATCCCCGCCTGGTATCTGCCGGACGGCTCCTACGTGGTGGAAGAGAACGCTGAAAAGGCCCTCGAAGCCGCTCAGGCGAAGGATCCCGCCATTACGGCGGCCGACCTCAGGCAGGACGAAGATGTCCTGGACACCTGGTTCTCGAGCTGGCTGTGGCCCATCTCGGTGTTCGACCCTCAGAAGCCCGGCCATCCCGACCATAAACCCAATGCGGACCTTGCATACTATTATCCGACCAGCGACCTCGTCACGGGCCCGGATATCATTTTCTTCTGGGTAGCCAGGATGATTATGGCAGGTGAGGAGTTTATGGGCCGCGAGCCGTTCTCGAACGTGTATTTCACCGGTATCGTGCGCGACAAGCTCGGCCGCAAGATGAGCAAGACCCTCGGAAACAGCCCCGACCCGCTGGATCTGATCGCCAAGTACGGCGCGGATGCGGTGCGTCTGGGTATGCTCCTCTGCTCGTCGGCAGGAAACGACATCCTCTACGACGAGTCGCAGGTGGAGCAGGGCCGCAACTTCTGCGGAAAGATATGGAATTCATATCGCCTCGTAAGCGGCTGGAGCGTGGACGAAAAGGCGGAGCAGAAAGAGTCTTCGCGCCTCGCGGTGAAGTGGTTCGACAACCTGCTCAGCAAGACTATCGAGATCGTCGAGGACCACTACTCCAAGTTCCGTATTTCGGACGCCCTTATGACTATCTACAAGCTCTTCTGGGACCAGTATTGCTCCTGGTATCTGGAGATGGTCAAGCCCGCCTTCGGCGAGCCTGTGGACGGCCGTACCTACGAAGCCACTGTCGAGTTCTTCGAGAAGCTCCTGAAGCTTATCCACCCCATAATGCCTTTCATCACGGAAGAGCTCTGGCACGCTATGTCCGACAGGCGCGACGGAGAGACTATTATGTTCGAGCGCACCCCGGTGGCGGGCCCTTATGACGAAAAGTTCCTGGCAGATTTCGAACTTGTGCAGGAGGCCGTGATAGGCATCCGCGCAGTCCGCGCCCAGAAGCAGATCGCCCCGAAAGAGGCTCTGAAGCTCTATGTGGAAGGCGGCCTCAGCGAGGAGCTTATCCCCGTGCTCGAGAAGCTTTCCAACCTCAGCGAGGTGAACTTCGGCGCTCCGGAAGGCACTTGCGTGTCGTTCATAGTGGGCACCGTGAAGATGAGCGTGCTGCTCGAAGGCTTCGTGGATGCAGGGGAGGAGATTGCCAAGATCAAGGCCGAACTGGAGCATCAGAAGGGCTTCCTCGAGTCGGTCCGCAAGAAGCTTGGAAACGCCTCGTTCGTGGAGCACGCACCTGCGAAGGTGGTGGAAATCGAAAGGAAGAAAGAGGCAGATGCCATTGCCCGCATCGCCGCCCTCGAAGACTCGCTTAAAGCATTGAATAATAACTAATTGCATAACGATATGTTGACTTATCCTTTACTTTTCCAAACCCTTGGCATCTGGGAGATACTCATCATCGCCCTCGTGATTCTTCTCCTCGTCGGAGGCAAGAAGATACCCGAGCTTATGAAGGGCCTCGGCAAAGGCGTGAGCAGCTTCAAGAAGGGAATGAAGGAAGGCGATCAGCCCGACGATCAGGAGCAACCTGAGAAATAGGAATGATCTCCATCGACGATGTGACCGTTGCATATGGAAGTTTTGTCCTTCTGGACAAGATAAACTTCCATATCAGCGAGAGCGACAAGATAGGCCTTACAGGTAAGAACGGGGCTGGAAAGAGCACCATTATGAAGCTTATCTGCGGCCTCCAGTCGCCGACATCCGGCCACATCGACAAACCCAACCGCATCTCTATCGGTTACTTGCCCCAGATAATGGAGCATCACCGCGGCCGTACCGTGCTGGAGGAGGCTTTGACAGCCTTCGACGAGGAAAACAGGATGGAGGCCGAGATCGAAGAAATTACATCCGAACTTGGCAGGCGCACCGACTACGAATCGGAAGACTATCTCGAACTTACCGCCCGCCTTTCGGATCTTAACGACAGATTATCCACCTCCCACAGCGAGCCGCCGGAAATCCAGGCCCGCCGGACTCTCGTGGGTCTCGGTTTCCGCGAGAGGGAGCTGGGCCGCCTTACTGAGACCTTCTCCCAGGGCTGGAATATGCGCATCGAGCTCGCGAAGATCCTCCTCCAAAGGCCGGACGTGCTGCTTCTGGACGAGCCGACGAACC
>JAFYIK010000105.1 GCA_017538685.1 Bacteroidales bacterium
ACTGAAGCCGAGATCGTCCGCGACCTCGTAGTCGCAATGGCCAAGAGCGTCGCCAAGAAGCTCGGCCTCCACCTCTTCGACGCAGACCGCAACGCATCCGGCACCACCACCGCCGACCTCTTCGACGGCTTCGGTACCATCGCTGCCGACGAGATCACCGCAGGCAACATCTCAGCCCTGAAGGGCAACTATATGACCACCGCCGCCATCACCTCCGCGAACGTCGGCGACGTGCTCAAGGGCATATACGACAACGCCTGCGACGAGCTCCAGGAAGCTGACAACCTGAAGATGTTCGTACCCCGTGCCGTCAAGAACCTCTACGACGAATGGTTCCTGGCCCACTTCGGTGCAGTCAGCTACAACGCCGCCTACGGCCGCAAGACCCTTCACGGCACAGACGACAAATGCGAGATCGTCGCCCTCTCAGGCCTCAAGAACAGCCCCTACATCTACCTCACCACGAAGGAGAATATGCTCGTAGGCTGCGACCAGCTCGACGCATCCGGCCGTGAGGAAGTCAAGGTCCGCGTACCTGACAACCCCAAGGTGGTTCAGTTCTTTATGTGTTTCTTTTGGGGCGTTCAGTTCCAGATGATCGAGAAAGAGTGGCTGCTCGTAGCCGCCCCCGCCTCCGTGGCCAGCCCCGTCACCATCACCGGTGATCAGCTCATCGACAACCTCGCCGCCACCGCAGGCAACAGCGTCCGCACCTACTCCACCTCCGACGGATCCGCCGTCACCGCCGAAGTGAAGACCGAGGGCGCAGACTGGCTCTCCGTATCCGTGGCCACCGGCAACAAGGTGACGTTCACCCGCACCGCCTACGCACACGCAGACTCCGGTGACAACCCCCGCGTAGCGACCGTCCGCATCAGCGCCTCCGGCTCCTACATCGACGTCGTCGTCAAGCAGGCAATGGCCGCCGAATAATAACCCCTAAAACAGGTAAACACTATGTTCGGCAACCTGAATTTCCAACTTGGTAAAGTCAATCCCTCAGGGATTGGCTCTACCATTTATCGCATCCGCAAGAGCGACATCGTATCCTGGCCCACCATCGCCAACGATCCCGATGCCAGCCCCGCCCCTGCCGTCAAGGACCTCTCCGTCTACAAAGGCGACTTCGTCCTGAAGACCGGCAAGTACTTCGACAAGATCTACTCCACCCAGGGCAAGGGATCCATCTCCAGCGAGCCCATCGGTGAGACCGACTGTATGATGTTCAACAACAACGGTGTATTCTCCTTCCCCGACCTCACCCCTGAGGCCCTGGCTTTCGTGAAGAGCGCCGTGAATGACGACTACGTCTACATCGTTCCCGCCGCAGGCCGTTACCACATCATCGGTTCCCCCGACTACAGGTGCAAGACCTCAGCCCCGTCCAACTCCGGCGACGAGCCCGGCTCCGCCAAAGGCGTGACCATCAACGTCACCTGCCCGGATGTGACCCCTCTGCCCCTGTACGAAGGCGACATCGTACTCTCCGACGGCACCCTCGACGCCGCCGACGGTTCCTTCACCGCATCTAACGGCTAAACCTTAGGATGATTCCCGAGATCATCGAATACCTGCAACAGCCAAATCCGGACTTCGACTCCGGATTTGCGCTGTTTTGCAAGTACTCCCCGTCACTGTCGCTGATGAAGTGGATCGGCCGCAAGCGCGACCCTTCAATCCTCCAGTATGAGCTTCAGAAGCTCGGCGACTACGGGACGCCGAAGGTGAACGCAGCTGCTGCCGTGAACGTCTCGCTGTTCAACCGCCCGGCCGTGGCCGCCCCCGCCATCACCCAGGAACCACCGGCCCCGGCCGAAGAAAGCGCCACCGGCCTTCGCTTCCGGACCATCGACGAACGGCGAACCCGCCGCTCAGACCTCCCGGAAGAACTCCAGAGGGTCTATGACGACACCGTCGCAGAATACTCCGTCAGACGCGGGCTCCACGAAAAAATGAAACTCGCCAAGACGGACGCCGACCGCGCAGAACTCCGCAGCCGCATCATAGCAGCCCACGAGAGGATCCGCGACGGCTGGATCCGCATCGATGAGTACCTCCTCGGCGAAGAGCAGAAGAAAGTCAGCGAGACCTTCGACGAAGGCAATGCCCGGGCCTACATCTCCAAGGCACTGAAGAAAGAGAACCCGTCATCGCACGTCCGCGCAGGCGTCCGGGCCCGCCTCAGAGCCCTCCGCCAGCACGGCTGCGCACTGTCGGACTCCACCATCGCCGCCCTGGAAGCCAAAGGCCTGCTTTAGGATAGTTTTTGATTTCCTTACTGTCCCAAGTACCCGCAGAAAAGCGGGTACTTTTGTTTTCACTATGCCACGCAAGAACCCAAACAGCGACATCATAGACGCCTTCACCCGCAGCCTCGAAGATCCTTCATTCCAGCTCCAGGGCCCTATGCAGGCCCGGCTCGAACGCCTGAAGGCCATCTTCGCACGCTGGCTGTCTAACCCGCTCCTGACAAAGACGCAGATGCGGGATTACATCACTACGAACTATGACGTGGGCGTAGTCCAGGCATACCACGACCTCAGCCTGGTCGAGGTTCTTTTCGGCAGCGCACCCAAGGCGAACAAAGAGTTCATCCGGATTAAGGTGAACCATATCCTCGAAAAGGCGACGGCAGCCGCGCTCGCCGGTGACGGCAAGCAAGCGAAAAGCCTGACGAAAATTGCCGAAGCCCTCTCCAAGGCTAACCGGCTCGATGAACCCGAGGGCGAAGAGTATCCCTGGGACGACATAGTGCCTGTCGATGAGTCCTTCTCCCTGGATCCGACCATCCTCGGCATAGAGCCCATCCCGGACATCGAGCGCAAGGCCAAGGCGCTGCTCGAACGCTACAACAAGGATATCGATGAGCAGTAGCGAACAGAAAGTCACCTATCTGAACCGTCCGCAGCAGCTGACTATGCTCGTGGGCGCGCACACAGAGATAGACGTCTGCGGCAGGCGCCTGGGCAAGAGCTTCGGCATTGTCTCGCGCCGGATCAAGCGCAATGTGCTGTTTATGCCAGGATCCACAGGCGCCTTCGTCGCCTCGTCTTTCAAACAGGCACGCACCCGCACCCTCCCGGCCGCCCTGTCCGGACTCGCCGAAGCCGGATTCGTCGAAGGCCTGCACTACATCCTCGGCAAAAAGCCGCCGGAACGCCTCGGCTTCGCCAAACCCCTCGTGCCCGTCCAGAACTACGAAGATGTGGTGACATTCTTCAACGGCACGCAGATGATTATCATCTCGCAGGACGTGAAGCTCAGCTCCAACTCCCTCACCCTGGACTGGATCGTCGGCGACGAAGCCAAAGGCCTCGATTTCGACAAGCTCAAGGAAGAGACATTCCCGGCGAACGGCGGAACGCGCCGCTACTTCTCTTCGTGCCCCTGGCATCACGGCATACTCTTCACCTCCGATATGCCCGTACAGAAAAGCGGCCGCTGGCTGACGAACTACCGCGAGAAAGCCACTCCGGATCTGGTCGAAGCCATAGAAGCCCTGGTGCTGCTGCGCTGGAAAATCAAGACCACGAAAGAAGAAGGCCCGGCGAAGGAAAAACGCCTCCGCTCCATCGAAGCGGATATCGCAGCCCTTCGCCGGCGCTGCCTTATGTACAACGAGTTCTCAACCTTCGAGAACGTCGATGTAGTGGGCCTGGATTACATCAAGCAGATGAAACGCGACCTCCCGCCGCT
>JAFYIK010000106.1 GCA_017538685.1 Bacteroidales bacterium
CCTCCTTTATTGCTAAGATGAAAGCCGAACAGCGAAAATAGCCTGACAACATCATCAAACGTAAAATCTTTCGGGTGACTTTTGAATCTCGCTATCAATTTTTCTTTTGTGCTCATGCAAAGATACTAAAAATAGTACTACGTACAAATTAAATATTCTGCCGATCGAGGAAACGGTAACCGGCGGCTTCGGTGAGGTGCCGGACGGCGATGTCCTCGGCTCCTTCGAGGTCGGCGATGGTGCGTGCGACTTTGATGATGCGATAGTAGGCGCGCATCGAGAACTTCATTTTGATAAGTAGCTGCTGCATAGTTTCCTGGCATTCGGGAGAGAGTTTGCAGTAGGTTTCTATCTGGCGGTTGTTCATCTCTGCGTTGCAGTTGATGGCTTCGCCGAAGAAGCGGAGGCGCTGGATGTCCCGCGCTTTGAGCACACGGGCGGCGACAGCCGCCGAAGGCTCCGCGGGATGGGACGCGCGCTCCGCGATTTTTGATGGAGAGATGCTTCGCACAAGCACTTGCAGGTCTATTCTGTCCATAATCGGCCCGCTGAGCCTGGAGAGATAGTTGATGCGTTGAGTTGGTGTGCAGGTGCAGCGGTCGCCTTCCCCATAGTAGCCGCAGGGGCAGGGATTTGATGCTGCGACCAAGGTGAACGAAGCGGGATATTCAACCTTGGTTTTCAACCTGGAAATCGTGACCTTGCGGTCTTCCAGCGGCCCGCGCAGGGCTTCGACCGTAGCCTTCGGCATATGCGCGAATTCATCGATAAAGAGCACGCCCGAATGTGCAAGTGAGACCTCTCCGGGATATACTCCGTCGCCGCCTCCGCCTCCGATGATGGCCGGAAGCGAAGCGGAGTAGTGCGGCGAGCGGAACGGCCGCGAGCGCATAAACCCGCATCGGAGGTTGCCCCTGCCGGCGACGGAGTATATCTTGCTGGTCACGAGCGACTCTTCCATCGTCAGCGGGGGCATAATCCCAGCCATAGCCTTTGCCAGCGAACTTTTCCCGGATCCGGGACTTCCAACCAGAATCAGACAGTGACCTCCGGCGGCCGCGATTTCCACTCCGCGCTTGGCGGTCTCCTGCCCGATTATGTCGGCGAAATCAATCTCCGGGCGTGGCGGTTCATTGTCCTGCGGGATGGAGCCGGACACGCAATAACTCTCGCTTTCGAGTGAGCCTCCGAGTATCCGGATAACTTCGTCCATAGTGTTCACTCCATAGACTCTCACGCCCTCGAGTTGGGCGGCCTCCATCGCGGATTCGCGGGGAAGGATACAGCCCTCAAAGCCCGACTTGCGGGCCAGCTCGGCTATGGGCAATCCTCCGGGGATTGCCCTGACCGAGCCGTCAAGCCCCAGTTCACCCATAACTATGAAACGACCTAAATTCGGAAGTGTGGCCTGCTCCGATGCGGCGATTATTCCAATCGCAATCGGAAGGTCATAGCCCGAGCCGTTTTTGTGCGTATCGGCAGGAGCCAGATTTATGACTATTTTCCTGCCAGGGATTCGGTATCCCAGGCTCTGGAGGGCTGTGACAGTCCTCATAAGGCTTTCCTTGACGGCCACATCCGCCAGTCCGCAGAGGTGGATCCCGATACCGAGGGAAATATCCACTTCCACGATTACACCTATCGCATCGATGCCGATGCACTTTGCTCCATATACGTGTGTCAGCATTTTTTCCTTATCTTTGTGCCGGCGGGAATCACCCTGCCGGACGGATATGAATCACGAAATAAAGATTTCAAGTTTGTCGGAGATAGACGCTGCAGCGAAAGAATTCCTCGCGCAGACCGCCGGGCGCAATCTGATTGCCTTCTATGCTCCGATGGGTGCCGGTAAGACCACCTTCACCACGGCGATATGCCGCGAACTCGGCGTCCGCGAGGACGCGATGAGTTCCCCCACCTTCGCAATCGTGAACGAGTACCGCACCGCGAAGGGCGAATCCGTCTTCCATTTTGACTTCTACCGCATTGAGAAAGAGGCTGAAGCCCTGGACATAGGCCTTTACGACTATCTGGACAGCGGCTGTCTGTGCCTTATGGAATGGCCGGAGAACATAGAAGACCTGCTTCCGGAGGAGACTCTCAAGGTCAGCATCTCCGTGCTCGACGACGGCGCCCGCCTTCTCCGCTGGGAAGACTAAGCTCAATCCGGCGCATCCACATATATCCCTGTGAGATAGCCTTTCAAATCGAGAGGCATACGCATATTCCCGCGTTTCCAAATAAAGGGAGGTGAACCATCCATCGGGGTGCAGGCGAGATAGATCTGCCCGCCATACTGCATAGCGCAGCGGACACCCTCGAAACGGACGTTGTCTATCCTCTCTTCCAATTCGTCTCCGAAGCCGCTGACTGCCAGCTGCTCCATATTCCTGGTGAAAGTCAGATGCACGTCGGGCTCGCTGTCGTAGTAGTGATACGACCCGCTTCCCGCGCCTTTCAGCCACGCTTCGTTTTTCCAGCATACTAGTTCCGCCGGCATACCTATGGCTGATGCGACCAGATTGATGACCGCCGAGCAACCGCCCGCCTTTCCGAAAATCTCCGCCGACCTGAATCCGAAGCCCGGCCTGTCGTCGTAGCTCCACTTTCTCTCTCCGCAGGACAAAAGCCAGCCTCCCGGACAATCTTCCAGAAACCACATCTCCCCTTCGACCACCCGGACGGCTCTGAGTTCGCCGCCATACGGCGAGCTCAGGGCGAAATCATCACCGTCTTTCACCAGATAGCTCAGCTTTTTTCCGCCGATGGTGAGGGCGTAATCGAAGTACAGAAGCCTGTCGTCTTCATACAGCGGCCCGGGTGTGCCGCCGGTCTTCGCGAAAACAGGAGCACCGTCGCAGCGCAAGGCGAAACCCTCGCCGCCGCGGTCTATTCCCAGAGTCCACACGCCATCCTCGCGCCTGATGAGCGAAGAAATGTATTCCCTTGCGGGGATGGAGAACTCCGCCACGCCATTCTTATACACGACGGTCGACGGCCCTTCCGGGGAGATCACATACATATCCCCGCCTATCAGGAAATGCGAATCCGCATCCACGGCGGAGGTGTTCATTGAATATTCGTATATGCGGACGCCGTCCTCGAAAATGACAAACGACGGAGTGCCTGATCCGGCATTCTCCACTCCGCAGGCATAGATGCGGGGCGAGGTCTTCGGTTCTTCGAAATATGGAGACACCGTTGAACTGTCCGGCACGAAACCGCCGGTCTGATTAACGACTTCGCGATGTATGTCTCTATGGAGCGTGTCCCCGCGCCTGAGCGAGATCACTCCCGGCATATCAGAGCAGGAGGAGATGAGTATGAGTGCGAAAAGAATATATGATAAGCGTTTCATAGCCGTCCGGTTGTTTGTGGCAAAGGAAGGGAAACGTTCGTCACAGCGCAAATCTTTCGTCACATAAATACGTTTTTTTCAGAAAGAAATTTTTTTCATACCTTTGCCCCCGAGGAAACGCCGCTTAGAGCGTTCCAAGTGTGCTTGGTACCACTATAAAAACAAGAGCAATGAACAAGACAACCTACACTCCGACCTTTCTGGTGCTGGCAATAATCTTCAACGTTTGCCTGGTCACCTCCAATTTATTCGTTCCGAGACTCTGGCAGTTGGGCTCACTGCCCTTTCAGCTGCCCGGCGCCGTCATCCTATTCCCGATTTCCTATATTATCAACGACTGCCTGACGGAAGTCTATGGCTACCGTAAGGCTCAGACCGTGATTTGGACGGGATTCGCGATGTGCCTTCTGGTCACCGTAGCCTCGCTTATAGTCACCAACCTTCCTTCTCCGCGCACGGCGGACAGCCGAGAGATCGCCCGGCAATTCGACAATGTGTTCGGATTCGTGCCGCGCTCGATGGTCGGTTCGCTGCTTGCTTTCGTGTGCGGCAGCACCGTGAATGCGTGGGTGATGTCCAGGATGAAGGTGGCGACCAGGGGTAACGGCTTCGGATTTCGCGCTATCGCATCCTCGCTGGCTGGCGAGCTGACGGACTCCGCCGTGTTTATGCCGATTGCTTTTGCAGGCATTCTTCCTGCCCGTATTATTCTTGGTATGACTCTCACTCAAGTGACGGCTAAGATACTCTATGAGCTTATTATTCTGCCCGTCACCACAATAATAGTCCGTAAACTGAAAAAGGTCGAGGGCATCGACACCTTCGACGAAAACATATCGTACAATCCTTTCAAACTCGCATAAATATGGCAGAAGGCAGGGAACTCGAGGGCCTCAACGCCCTTGGACACAAAACCGAATATTCTCAGGACTATGCTCCCGAGGTGCTCGAAACTTTCGAGAACAAGCATCAGGACAACGATTACTGGGTCAGGTTCAACTGCCCGGAATTCACCTCGCTCTGCCCTATCACCGGGCAGCCCGACTTTGCGGAGATACGCATCTCGTATATTCCCGACGTGAAGATGGTCGAGAGCAAGAGCCTCAAGCTTTATCTGTTCAGCTTCCGAAACCACGGCGACTTCCACGAAGACTGCGTGAACAAGATTATGAAGGACCTTATCGCCCTGATGGATCCGAAGTACATCGAGGTCACAGGCCTGTTTACCCCTCGTGGCGGTATCAGCATTTATCCTTACGCCAACTACGGCCGTCCGGGCACGAAATATGAAGCATTAGCCGAACAGCGGTTCGCAACACACGAATAAGTTGTATCTTTGCAGCCGCAAACTATTAAACTATGGCTATAGATAATCTGAATATTGGTCTCTGCTGCGACGCATTCCCGCCCATTATGGACGGTGTGTCGGTCTGTGTGGAGAATTACGCATACTGGCTCCAGAAGAAGGTCGGAGGCGTGGGAGTCATCACCCCCAACGTGCCCTCCGCGGACTATAGTCAGCACGACTACGAAGTTCTGGGCTATCCCTCCATCCCCGTTCCGTTCCGCCACCCTTATGTGACCGGAATGGCCGAAATGGACCCTATCTACCTCACCCGCCTGCTTCAGCGGCAGTTCAAAATTGTCCACGCCCACTGCCCGTTCAGTTCCGGCAAAGCTGCCCTAAGGATAGCGAAGGTGCAGAACATCCCTATGGTCGCCACCTTCCACTCCAAATACCGCGACGACTTCAAGCGCGTGCTTAAGAGCGGACTCGTGGTGGACGAGGTGATCAAGACCATCATCGCTTTCTATCAGCAGGCAGACGAAGTGTGGGTGCCGCAGGAGTCCGTGAAGGACGTCATCTACGATTACGGCTTCAAAGGCGATGTCCAGGTGGTGGACAACGGAAGCGACCTGGTCGCCGACTATTCCGACGAGTATTTCGCCGATGTGCGCCGTGAACTCGGCGTCGGACAGGACGAGTTCGTGCTCCTGTTCGTGGGCCAGCACATCTGGGAGAAGGGAACCCGCTTCATAATCGAGACCCTCGAACAAATCAAGGACCTCCCGTTCCGTATGTTCTTCGTAGGAACCGGCTATGCCGCCGAAGATATGAAGAGGATGGTGCGCGAGAAGGGCCTGGACGATAAAACCACGTTCGTGGGCGTGCTTACCGACCGCGCGCAGATAAAGAAGTACTACGCAGTGGCTGACCTCTTCCTGTTCCCGTCGCTCTACGACAACGCCCCGCTGGTGGTCCGCGAAGCCGCGGCGCTTCACACTCCGGCCGTTATGGTCAAGGACAGCACCGCCTCGACCATCCTCCGCGACGACTACAACGGTTTCCTTATCGAAAACAGTATCGAATCCTTCGAGAACAAACTGAGAGGCCTCGCCGCCAACCGCGACCTTGTGCGCCGCGCCGGCATCGAAGCCTCACACACCATCGTCCGCAGTTGGGAAAACGTCGTGGACGAAGTCCTCGCGCGTTACCGCGCCCTGATTGAGAGGAAAAAGATGTTCTAATCCCTTACTTCACCAACTCCACCTTGACGATTTTGATGGGGTTGATGGGGCAGTCGCGGGCGTCGGTCTCGACACCTGCGATTTTGTCGATCACTTCGAAGCCTTCGATGGTCTCGCCGAAGACGGTGTACTGTCCGTCGAGTTGGGCGCAGGTGCGGGGATCGTGGACGATGTAGAACTGCGAACCGCTGGACTCACGGAGAGGGTTGGCGGCATCACCGCGGCGGGCGGCAGCGAGCGCGCCCTTGATGTGACGGTGCTCAGGCACGAACTCGGCGGGCACGTTGTAGCCGGGACCGCCGGTGCCGAACATAGACTTGTTGGCCATATCCTTGGTGAGCGGATCACCGGTCTGGATCATAAATCCGTAAATCACGCGGTGGAAGAGAATGCCGTCGTAGAAGCCCTCGAGGGCGAGCTTGGCGAAGTTGGCCTTGTGCTTGGGGGTGTCCGCATAAAGCTTAACCCTGATCACGCCCACGGTGGTGATGATGTCGAAGACGGGCTCATCCGCCAGATTTGCCAGCCTCTCGCTGACCTTCAATGCTTTTTCTGCCTGTGCCATAGAATCCAATTGTGCTTGTTCGCTTGCTTCGGCTGCCGCATTTTTCCTGACTGAAGCGCGTCTGGCGGCGACAATGCCGCAGACAATCAGCAGGATAACCGCTACCGCAATAATTACTAAATAGACTATTTTTTTCATTTTGTTGAGATTTTTCGCTTTCTAAGATCGAGGGCTATCTGCGCGCTATATCCAGCCAGCAGGATTGTGCCCGCAATTAACTTCAGCCATAGTTTGTCCGGCACTGCCAGATAAACGACATAATACAAAGCCGCGGCCAGCGTGAACACCAGGATTGAGCGGAGATCATACTTCACCGGGTAGTACTTGCGTCCGATGAAGAAGCTCATCAGCATCGCCACCGCATAACCGGCGAAACCTCCCCAGGCGCAGGCCATATAGCCTATGCGCGGCACTAAAACCACGTTCACCGCTATCATCACCGCCGCTCCTACCGCGCTCATTATCGCACCCCACCAGGTCTTGTCGCTGAGCTTGTACCAGAACGAAAGGTTGAAGTACACGCCCATAAATATCTCCGCCATCATCACGATAGGAATCACGCGAAGGCCCTCCCAATACGAAGGATGGATAAAGTACCTGATGACAGGCATATAGAACATCACCGCCAGCCACGCCAGAAGAGTGAACAAAATAAAATACTTCGTTCCTTCCGACAGCACGTCCGGGTTGTTCTTGTCCTTTCCGCCGAACACTATCGGCTCGTAGGCATAGCGGAAAGCCTGCGTGATGAGGGTCATAATCATCGCCACCTTCACGCACGCACCGTAGATTCCCAGCTGCACCTGGCCTTCCTGACCGGGCATCAGATAGGGGAACAGTATCTTGTCCGCCACCTGATTCAGGATGCCCACCAGGCTCAGAAGCAGCAGCGGCCAGGAATAGGCGAGCATCTCGCGGCAGAGCTTACGGTCGAAGCCGTAGAATATGCCCTTGATTTCCGGGATAAAGCCGAAGGTCACGAGCGCCGTACACGCGAGGTTGGCAAAAAATATCAACCCCACCCCGCCGTTGAACTTATCAAACACGCCAGCAAGCGCGGGCACCTTCGGCATCACGAGGAAGATGAACAGGTTCAGCGCTATGTTCACGAAGATGAAGCTCATCTTCAGCGCCATAAACTTGATCGGGCGATGCTGCTGCCTGAGGCGGCCGAACATAATCGCCTGGAAAGCGTCCAGGCCGGCGATGAGCGCGAAGCAGCCGACGTATTCCGGATGCGCGGCATAGCCCATCGCGCCCGAGATCGGGCGGAGAAACACGAACACCAGCGCCACGAACACCAGCGCGACCAGGCCGACCATACGGAGGGCGTTGCTATATACCATCCGCTCGTCGCGGTCGTCCCTGCCGGCGAAACGGAAGAAGGTGGTCTCCATCCCGAAGGTCAGCAGCG
>JAFYIK010000107.1 GCA_017538685.1 Bacteroidales bacterium
AGTCGTAGATGCGGTAGGTGATATCGGAAGTCTCCTGGATTTCCGCGAGATACACTCCCCCGCCGAGGCCGTGGATACGGCCGGCAGGCAGGAAGAACACATCGCCGGGATTCACCTCATAAGTTGCGAGAACGGACGTGAAATCCCCGCCCTTTACCAACGCCTCATACTCGTCAGGAGTGATCTGCTTCCGCAGGCCGCTCATAAGATGCGCGCCCGGCTTCGCGCCGATCACATACCACATCTCGGTCTTACCCTTGCAGCCGTGCAGTCTGGCGGCCATCTCGTCTCCCGGATGGACCTGAATCGAGAGGTCGCGGTTGGAGTCGATGAACTTTATGAGCAGGGGGAACTGACCTTCGTAGATGTCGGTTATCTTCTTCCCCGCTTCAGGTCCTTCGGCCACAACGGATTCGTCGCCGGGCCATCCTGAGAGGACCCAGCTCTCAGTCCCCCAGACGAGAGTTTTAAGTATGGGTTGGAACTTGTACATCCTATATCAGCGGCTCGGCGGTCATTGCCTCAGGCTGAGGGATACCCATCAGCTTCAGGATAGTCGGAGCCACATTGCAGAGCGCACCGTCCTTGACGGTCTTCACTTCTTCACCGGCGTTGATCACGATGAACTGCACCGTGTTCAGCGAGTGCGCGGTGTTCGGAGTGCCGTCTGCATTCACGGCGAAATCCGCATTACCGTGGTCCGCTGTGAGAAGCACCACATAATCCTTGGCAATCGCTTCTTCCACTACCCTGCCTACCAGTTTGTCGACTGTGGCGACCGCCTGGGTGATGGAGGTGTACACACCGGTGTGGCCCACCATATCGCCGTTGGCGAAGTTAAGGATAATCATATCCTGCTTGCCGCTGCGGATCTGTTCGATCAGCTTCTCGGCCACCTCGGGGGCGCTCATTGCCGGCAGGAGGTCGTAAGTCGGGACCTTGGGAGAATTGACCAGGATACGGTCCTCATTCTCGAAAACGGTCTCGCGGCCGCCGTTGAAGAAGAACGTTACGTGGGCATATTTCTCAGTCTCGGCGATACGGAGCTGATGCTTGCCAGCCTTGGAGACGGTCTCGCCCAGGGTGTCCTGCACGAGTTCTTTGTCGAACAGGATGTGCACTCCGGTGAACGAAGCGTCGTAGGGAGTGAGGCAGCAGTAGTAAAGCGGAATCGTGTGCATACCCTCTTCCGGCATATCCTTCTGAGTTAGGGCCGCTGTGAGCTCACGGGCGCGGTCGTTGCGGAAGTTGTAGAAAATCACGGCGTCACCTTCCTCGATGGTCGCCACGGGCTTGCCGCCTTCAGTGACCACGATTGGTTTGATGAACTCGTCCGTAACGTCCGCGTCGTACGAAGCCTGGATACCGGCCTGTGCGCTCTCGAATGCTGCGCCCTTGCCTTCCACCAAAAGATCATACGCTTCCTTCACACGGTTCCAGCGCTTGTCGCGGTCCATAGCGTAGAAGCGTCCGCACACGGATGCTACCTTGCCGGTGGTCTCCTTCATCTTCTCCTCAAGCTCCGCCACGAAGCCGAGACCGCTGCGGGGGTCGGTGTCACGGCCGTCCATAAAGGCGTGGACATAGACTTTGTCCAGCCCCATCTCGGCGGCGACGCGCAGGAACTCGTAGACGTGAGTCAGCGAGCTGTGCACTCCGCCGTGGGAGGTAAGGCCCATCAGGTGCAGCTTCTTTCCTGAAGACTTCACATAGTCGAACGCGGCCTTTATCTCTTTGTTCTCGAGGAGTTTGTGTTCGCGGCAGGCGATATTGATCTTGACGAGGTCCTGATAAACCACACGGCCTGCGCCGAGGTTCATATGTCCCACTTCCGAATTACCCATCTGTCCGTCCGGGAGGCCGACGTACTCGCCGCAAGCCTGAAGGTGTCCGAAAGGATATTTTGCCCTGAGGGCGTCGATATTCGGCGTGCCCTGGGTCCAGATGGCGTTGGAGTAATTGTGTGCACCCTCACCCCAACCGTCAAGAATCATTAAAAGTACTTTTCTGTTCATCTTAATAATTAGTTAATCAGTCCGCGACCCCTGAGCATAGGCTTGGAGTCCGGCTCACGTCCGGCGAAAGCTTTGTAAAGCGTCATAGGCTCTTCGCCGCCTCCCCTCTCGAGGAAAGTTTCTTTAAATTTACCGGCAAGCGCAACCGTCTTGTCCATATCCCACTGTCCGTCCGGTCCGACGCATTCACTGACGAACACGCTGAAAGCGTCCTTATCGAGCACCTCAGCCCACAGATATCCATAGTAACCTGCGGAGTAGCCGCTCGAGAAGATATGGTTGAAATAGGTCGTGCGGTAGCGCGGCACAATCTCCTTGATAAGTCCCATCTCCTTGCAGACCTTCGCCTCGAATTCATCTACGAACGCTGCGGGGTCGACTCCGTCGGGGATGGCGCTGAGTTCGTGCCACTTCATATCCAGAATCGACGCGGCCGCGAGTTCGGTGGTCATAAAGCCCTGGTTGAACTTGAGGGCTCCGTTGATCTTCGCCACGAGCTCTGCAGGAATGACCTCGCCGTCGTCGTTGACTGCATACTGCTCGAGCAGCCAGGGCTGGAAGGCCCAGTTCTCATTGAACTGCGAGAACATCTCCACGAAGTCGCGGGTCACGCTCGTGCCCGAAACGCTCGGGTAGTGGCACTTTGTCAGAAGGCCGTGCAGCGCGTGGCCGAACTCGTGGAAGACGGTCTGCACATCGTCCACTGAAAGGTATTCGGGCAGGTTGCCCACGTTCACGATGATCGGGCGCACTTCGTTGCCGTCGGCGTCCACATACTGGTCGCGGATGTTGTTCATCCACGCGCCGCCGCGCTTGGAGCTGCGCGGGTGATAGTCGGTGGTGAAAATGCCCACCAGCGCGCCTTCGGCGTCGGTGATTTTGTAGGTCTTCACCACTGCCGGGTTGTACGACGGCACGCCCTCGAGGAGTTCGAAGTTGATGCCGTAGAGCGTGTGCGCGCAGGTGAAGATGCCCTTCACCACGTTGTCGATCTTGAAGAACGGGCGAATCTGGTCGTCGTCCAGGTCATATTTGGCCTTGCGGACCTTCTCGGCGTAGTACCACCAGTCCCAGGGCTCGATTTCGTGGCCGGCTATCTGCTCCATATCGTAGATCTCGGCCTTCGCGCTCCTGACGGCAGCGGCCATAATCTCCGCGAGGAAGTTGTCCACGGTCGCTGGGTCGCCGGCCATCTTGTCCGAAAGCTGGTAGCTCGCGAAATCCGGATAGCCGAGGATGCTGGCCTTACGGGCGCGCAGACGCAAAACGTCCAGAAGCAAGGCGCAGTTGTCGTTCTCGTTGCCGTGGTGGCCGCGGGTTGTGTAAGCCTCGAACATAGCCTTACGGAGTTCACGGTCCTCGGTGGTGGTCATAGCGGTCGAGTATTCGCTCACGCTGATGCCGAATCTCTCCTTGAACGCGTTGCTCTCGGCGAGGATGTTGTTGCCTATTTTCTGGGTCTTCACGGCGAGGTCGGAGTCGATCTGCTTAAGCCTCAGCTGGAGGTCTTCCGGCAGGCCGATACCGTCGCGCTCGAAGCCATCGAAGTGCTTTTTCAGCACCATCTGCTGCTCGCGGGTGAGACCGCTCTGGTCTGCATAGTAGACCGCCGCCACCCTCTTATAGAGCCCCTTGTTGAAGGAGATTGCGGAGGAGTGGTCGGACATAAGCGGAATAGCCTCCTCGAGCACGGCGTCCAGCTCCGGGGTCTGGTCTGTCTCCGACACGTTGTAGAGCACGCCGACCACCTTGGAGAGTATGCTGCCGCTGAGTTCCAGCGGAGCTATCGTGTTCTCGAAAGTAGGTGCTTCGGGATTGGCCACGATTGCGTCGATTTCGGCCTGCTGCTGCTCGATTCCCGCCTTGATTGCCGGGATGTAATCGGAGGTCTTGATCTTTTCGAACGGAGGAATGCCGTACGGTGTGTTCCATTCCTGAAGGAACGGATTCTGATGACAAGCTGTGATTGCGGCTGCCATTACGAGGAGTGCTAACGCTTTTTTCATTTTATACTGTTATTCCACGACAAAATCGTCGAGGGAGTTGACTGTTACCTGAATACTGCCCTGATAGAGGCTGAGGATACCCGTGACGCTGATGGTTTTCTCTCCGCTGAGCACGGCGGGATCGATCTCCACGTCGCAGAACTTGCAGAAGCCGCTGGTGCGGATCTGGATTTCGGTGCCGTCCAGGGTGAAGTACTGGCTGACGCTGTAGGCCGCCTTCTCCACCGTGGGATAAGTGCCGTCGCCCTTGAGGTCGCCGAGGGTCACATCCTTTCCGTTCTCGTCCTGAAGCATAGTGTTTCCGCTTCCGACTTTGGCGTCGTCCCAGTCGCCGGCGAGGAGGTGCTCCTTCATCTTCGTCTCGGACATAGCCCAGGTGGTGATGCTGTGCCTCGCGCCGTCTTTACCGAGACCGTTGGAGTCCGAAAGGAACACGCGGTTCGAGTAGGCCTTCTTATCTTTCGTGCTGTCCAGATAGAGAAGCACGAAGTTTTCGTTCGCAAACTTGAGGCCCTTGAAGGTCACGAGCTTGCCGACCAGATGATGTGTGGCCTGGGTGTCGGTCTTTGGGTTCGGCAGCTGGTTCTTCGAATACACCAACGAGGGCACCACCGTCAGCTCACGGGAGCCGCGGACTATGTGCTCGTCGATGATCATCTGAGACTCGATGTAAGAGGTCTCATAGGTGCCGGACGGGTCGGAGAAGCCGATCTGGGCCATACCCATTCCGCCGTAGTTGCCGGTTTTGTAACCGTACATACCGAGGGTGAGGTCCTTGCAGTAGACATAGACCCTCTGGCCGGGGAGATAATCGTTGTAGAGGCTGTTTTTTCCGACTTTGATCTCTATTCCGCCGGTTTCATCCTGGATAAAGAAACTTTTATAGAAGTTGCCGGGCTGGTCCGTGGTGCTCACCACACCGCTGATCACTATGTCTTCGTTGATGGTAAGCGGCTTCTCCGGGGTGTAGAGCGAGACAAGCTGACCGATGGTGTGGGTCGTCTTGAGCGAGTCCGCTTTGTAGTGGGCCGGATATGAATAGACCGTAGTGAACACAGGCTGGAACTCTTCCTTCAGAGACTGGCAGGAAACTAACGCCGCAAGGGCGAAAAGTGCAATGATAATCTTTTTCATAAGCTTAGAATCTGAAGTAGATGTTTAACATATAGTTCGCGCCCTGCATATAGAAGTACTTGGGATCGAAGCGGTAGTAGCGGTCTTTGCCCACGCTGCTGATGAGGCGGGTCTGCTCGTAACCTCCGGTCTTCACTTCCTTGTTGTTCAGGAAGTTGCTGACGTTGAGCGAGAAGCCTATGTAGTACTTGCGCTGGATGCTCCAGCTCTTGCCTGCCGAAGCGTTCATCAGGAACGCGGCCTTGAACTTCTCCTGGTAGGTCATTTCGCTGATGATGGCCGGGTTGGACTCGGAGCCCCTTGCCGCATAGGATGTGCGGTAGAGAGGGTTCATATCCAGATAGGCGTTGTCGAAGTACTGGCCGTTAAGCTCGAAGAACCAGTAACTGTTGGTGCGGTAGTTGAGCGCAAGCTCGGTGGCGAGCTGAGGAGTGCTCGGGACGTAGTGCTTCTGGTAGTGGTCCACCTTGAAGCTGCCGTCCAGGTTCTCGTCGTAGACAGGCACGCCTGCCGCGGTGTAGTCCACGGGGACATAGACCGGATGCTGCTGCCAGTAGGTGACTTCATCGTCACGCACCACCTCCGCGCTGTTGTCCACGGTCTGGACCATATGCGGGGTGCTTGTGTAGATGTACTCGCCGAGGCTGAGCACACCGCTCACGCTGAGGCCCTTGACGGGCAGCGGCACCTTCACGCCGAGCTCGACGCCCATATGGCGCTGGTCGATGCCTGTCATAGCGAAGTTGGTGAAGCTCTGCTGGGAGTCGTCGTAGAAGCTCATCACATCCGTCTGGTCCATAATCTTGGTGAAGAAACCGGTCACGCGGGCGCTGACAGCCTCGGAAGCGATCTGGTAATTGATGTCTGCCGAGAAGGTCTTCTGGGTCCTGAGGTCGTCCACGATGGTGTTGCGCGTACGGGGCGAGATGAAGCTGTTGTTGAAGGTGGGCGCGTCGTTGAAGTAACCGACATTGGCGCTCACGCGGCTGTTGCCGAAGAGGTCGTAGGCCACACTGGCTTTGGCCGCATAGGTGATGAACTTCGCCGTGGCGGACTTGCCGTAGGAGGTCTGGCCGTTCGAGAGGGCAGTAAGGTCTATGTTCTGGCCGTTGATGTCCGTGGCATAGATGTGCGAGCCGTCAGGGTTGGCTCCCGCGAAGAGGCCCTTGCGGACGAGGCCCTCACGCCAGAATGCGGTGGCGCCGAGTTTCGCGCCGGCCGTAGCGGTGAGCTGACCGAGCTTGTAGGTGCCGTCCACCCAGGCGTTCGCGACTCGGATCTGTGCAAGGTAATCGTAGCCGTATTTGCCTCCCTTCTTGATCTTCTCCGCGGAGCCGTGCTGCAGATAGTAGTCGAGGTCGTTCTGAAGGAGAGCTTCGTTGGCGGCGAAATCGCGCTCGGCGAAGCTGTCGATATTGAGGAAGTAGCGGCCGCCGAGGAGGTCGTTCATCTTTTTGTAGTTCTCCGTCCTGTTGGCGCGGAAATCCATTCCGCCCTTCACCACGATGGTTCCGTCGTAGGACTTAAGCTTGGCGTTCGCGGCGAACTGTATGTCGTTCTGGTCCACGTGGCGCTCTTCGAGGGCGTACTTGCTGCGGCCCTCGGCGTTGTGGTAGTTCACGTTGTACAGACGGTCCCAGTTGAGATGCTGGTAGTTTGCGTACTCGGCTCCCCTCTGGGTCCAGGCGTAGGTGGTCCATTCGTATTTGTCCTGGTTCACGCGGTTGTAGTCCTCATCCTCCATATAGTAGTAGCTCGGGAGGTTGCGGTAGTAGTCCGGCCGCGGGTCCATAGCGTCGTACCAGTCGAGTGCGGTGTAACCGTTGGAACCGGTCCTCCAGAGGAGGGTGGCGTTCGCGGTCAGCGGAAGGCTTTCGGAGGCGTACTCATACTTGAGGAGAGTCACAGGCTCGAAGGTCTTGCGGACGCGGGAGTTGCGCACCTTGCCGTTCTGGTAGCCCCAGTTGCTGTTGTACATATTGTCGCCCATCAGGTTGTAGACCTCCTGGGTGCTGGCGTTCTGCGCTCCCCTCTCGCCAGGTGTGGCGAAGGTGATGAGGCTGAGCTTGCCCTCGCCGAGGCGCTTGCCTATGCCGAGGTAGTAAGCGAACGAGCGGTAGTACACACCCTCGATCCAATCGTTTCCACCCATACGGACGGAAGCGTTGAAGGCATAGCTCCAGCCGTTGTTCTCTCCTGAAGCGTACGAAGCCATAAGGCGCATACGGTAGAGGGCGCTGTTGCTCAGAACGGAGAAGCGCCAGCCGGTGCGGACGCTGGTGGGCACTGCGTGGAGGTTGGTCACGCCGTTGAAGCCGCCGAAGCCCTCATCCGCCGTCTCGAGGCCGATGGTGGTGTCTTTCGAACGCATCGCTTCGTTAAGGCCGCTCCACAGGGAGAAAGGCGAGTAACCGGTGATGGCGTCGTTCATCTTCACGCCTGCGAGGTAGACGTCCTGGGTCTCGGAATTGTAACCGCGGTTCTTGAAGCGGACCGAGCTGAAGCCGTAACCTGCCACGTTGGTGTACACGTCGTTCGAGCCGAGAAGGAGTGTCGGAGTGTCCGAGTAGCCGGAATCGTCCATATCGAACTCGGCGTAATTGCTCTCGTCGGCCTCCATAATGGCGGCTTCGGGAGTCAGCGACACGAAGATGAGGTCCTTGATAAAGCCCTGGTCCACCGTGACGAACACGGTGAGGGCGGAAAACTCGTCCGCCTTCACGTCGAGCTGATAGATGCCGTCCGGGAGATTCTCGATGAGGAACTGTCCTTCGGAACCTGAGGCTGTTTCGGTCAGGACCTTGCCGTTCTGCGAGAGGACAAGTTCAGCTCCTGGGACGGGCACCCTGCCGGCGCGGCTGACCACCGTTCCCTTGATTCCGCCGGTGAAGACCTGGGCGAAAGCAAGCGCAGAGATGAGCAGCGCGGCTGCTGCTGTAAACAGTTTTTTCATTGGTTATTTCTTGATTATGATATACGTGGGATAGTGGTCGGAATAACCTCCGATGAAAGAGCCGCCGGAGAAAGTACGGTAAGGGGTTCCCTTGTACTGACCGGTCTGCTGGGTCATAAAGTCTTTGTGGAAGACGCGGGCGTAATAACCCTTCTTTCCGCCGAGCTTGATGGGCTTGATCTTATAACCGCCGTTCGGGGCGTTCAGAAGGTTGTAGTTGACGTGGATAATGTCGAAGATGTTCCACACGCCCTGATATGCCAGGGAACCGTAACCGTCTTTGATGAGCTTGATGAACGGATCGAAGAAATCGTCAGGAGTGACCTCCTCGGGTTTCTCCTTGCCGTGCAGCCAGACCACCATACTTTCGTCGGTGGGGTTGTCGTTCATATCGCCCATTACCGCGATCTTGATGCCGGGATACTTCGCCTCCATCAGGCGCGAATGGTTGTAGATGATCTCTGCGCCACGGCTGCGGAGATTGCCGCCCTTGCCGCCTATCCTCGAAGGAAGGTGAGTCACGTAGAAGGCGAAATGCTCGTCGCCGATAAGACCGTGGACCATCAGGATGTCGCGGGTCCTGAAATAAGAGGTGTCAGTGTCCGAGAAGTCGATGGTGCTATGGAAATCGAACGGGATGCTCTCGCTGTCCAGATAAGTGAAGCGGTCCGGCTTGTAAAGCAGGGCCACATCCACACCGCGGCGGTCCGGGCCGTCGTAGTGCACGATCTGGTAGTTCGCTTCAGCAATCTGAGGATCGGCCACGAGGTCCTCGAGCACAAGCCTGTTCTCGATCTCGCTGACTCCGAGGATGGTGTGCCACATCTTATTGTCATCCTTCATAGCGCGGATTACGCGGGCCATATTGTGGACTTTCTTCTCGTATTTGTCCTGAGTCCACTTGTTTCCTCCGGTAGGGAGATATTCGTCGTCGTTCTTCGCCGGATCGTCATAGATGTCGAAGAGGTTCTCCAGGTTGTAGAAACCTATCACGTGAGTCTGCGCATTCGCAGAGAACGCAAGGAGAAGGAAGAGCGAAAAGACGTAAAATATTTTTTTCATATGAAAAGGTTATTGCCACCAGCTGTCTTCGGTGGATTCAATTTTAGTGTATAGGTCGGCTCCGACCATCGCTTCCAGATTCGGGAAGAAGTCGATGTCCATCATATCTTCAAGGTCATCGATGGTCATCGACTGGTCCATAATCTCCGAAGTTGCGTAGTATTCGTGATTGAAATAGAAACCGATTGCTGTGTAACCGCCCTGTTTTGCAGTGTTACCTATGGTTCCTCCTTTCTTGAAGCCCAGAAGCGCCTTGAAGTAGCCGACCGGCACCGCCACTTCTTTACCATCGTTATCTCTTGCCGTCTTGGTGTAGCCTCTGATGTCGCAGCCGGTAACCACGTAA
>JAFYIK010000108.1 GCA_017538685.1 Bacteroidales bacterium
AGGATCCCGACTCCCTCACCGAGGAGGAAATCGTAGGCGCACTGCGCAAGGGTACCATCGCGATGAAGATAGTTCCCGCCTGCTGCGGCTCTTCCTTCAAGAACAAGGGTGTCCAGTTCCTCCTGGATGCGGTAATGCGTTACCTGCCTTCTCCTCTGGATATCGGCGAAACCCGCGCCACCAATATGGCCAACGATAAAGACGTGATGCTTCCTCCCGATCCTTCGGCTCCGTTCTGCGGTCTTGTGTTCAAGATTGCCACGGATCCGTTCGTCGGACGTCTCGCATACATACGTGTCTACTCCGGACATCTGGACGCCGGCACCTATGTAATGAATGCGCGCTCCGGCAAGAAGGAAAGGGTGGCCCGTCTGTATCAGATGCACTCCAACCACCAGAATCCCATAGATTTCGTGGAGGCCGGGGACATTTGCGCCGCAGTAGGATTCAAGGATCTCCACACGGGCGATACCGTGTGCGCAGAGAACCACCGCTATTCGCTGGAGTCTATGGAATTCCCCGATCCGGTTATCGGCATCGCGGTGGAGCCCAAGACCCAGGCCGACCTCGACAAGCTCGGGGTGGCACTGGCGAAGCTGGCGGAGGAAGATCCGACATTCACCGTCAAGTCCGACAACGAGACCGGCCAGACCGTCATCAGCGGTATGGGCGAGCTCCATCTGGATATCATCGTGGACCGTCTGCGTCGTGAATTCGGCGTGGAAATCAACCAGGGTGCACCTCACGTCAACTATAAGGAGGCCGTTACCGCGAGCGTACAGCATCGCGAGGTCTTCAAGAAGCAGACCGGCGGCCGTGGCAAGTTCGCAGATATCGTGGTGGAGATCGGTCCTGCCGACGAGGGTGTGTCCGGACTTCAGTTCGACAACCAGGTGAAGGGCGGAAACGTCCCCAAGGAGTTCATCCCCAGCGTGCAGAAGGGCTTCGAGTCCGCAATGGCCAACGGCGTACTTGCGGGTTACGAAGTGCAGTCTCTCAAGGTCACCCTGCTGGATGGTTCGTTCCATCCGGTAGATTCTGATCAGTTGTCATTCGAGCTTGCAGCCCGTATGGCTTTCCGCCACGCTTGCCGTAAGTGCAAGCCCGTCCTCCTCGAGCCCATTATGGACCTCGAGGTAGTGACGCCGGAGGAGTATATGGGCGAGATCGTAGGCGACTTGAACCGCCGTCGCGGCCAGATTACCTCTATGGATTCTTCCGCAAGCGGCGCCCGCATTGTCAAGGCCTTCGTTCCGCTCTCCGAGCAGTTCGGTTATGTGACCGTGCTCCGCACACTGTCTTCTGGCCGTGCAACGAGCACCATGTCCTTCGACCACTACGCGGAGGTGCCGGGGCCGATGGCCAAAGACATTGTAGAAAAGAGCGGCTACAGATTTGTGTCGGATGACGAATAAAAAATGATTGTTAAAAATTAGTAATTTATATGAATCAGAAAATTAGAATTAAACTCAAGTCTTTCGATCATATGCTGGTGGACAAGTCCGCAGCCAAGATCGTTGACACGGTGAAAGCTACTGGCGCGAAGGTGAACGGTCCTATCCCTCTCCCTACCAACAAGAAGATCTTCACCGTCAACCGCTCGACCTTCGTGAACAAGAAGGCCCGCGAGCAGTTCGAGCTCGATTCTTACCGCAGGCTTCTCGACATCGAGGACAGCAACGCCAAGACCGTTGACGCCCTTATGAAGCTCGAGCTGCCCTCCGGCGTAGAGGTAGAGATCAAAGTGTGATTCCGGACGGTATTAAGACCGTCCTTCTGGTCCCTTAGCTCAGTTGGTTAGAGCACCTGACTCATAATCAGGGAGTCGCAGGATCATGCCCTGCAGGGACCACAAAAAAGAGCTGGCAGTCGCC
>JAFYIK010000109.1 GCA_017538685.1 Bacteroidales bacterium
AAGCTTGAGCGATGCCTTGCGGGAAGCTAGCGAAGAGTCGCGCTGCAGGACTTCACGGCGGACCATAGAGCCGCCCTTGTCATACATATCCACAAGTCGGGTGTACGGCGGGAGGCCGAAGGACTTGCGCTCGGCGAGGAGTTCGCCCAGTGCGGCGCTGATGCCCTTCCGGTCGGCGGGTCCCGTCCCTTCCGAAGCAAGCGCGCGATAGACCGGATGGGAGGCCGCGCCGCACTGGACAATCAGCCGATCCGTATGAGTACGTATGGAGCAGAGCAGCTGCAGCGCCTTTTCGTCCGCCCTGAAATCAGACCTGTCGAAAAGTGAGTCGGCCTGCAAAACCAGCGTCAGGGCGCTGTGTGAGGCAGATTTCCGGGCGGCGACCGCCGTCAGCAGCTGCGGATCGCGGTCGGGCAGCAGCGAGCGCAGCTCGGCCACCGCATCGTCTTCCGTCTGGTAGCAGCGCACGACCGTGACCAGCGCATCGGCAGGCAGCGCGCGTATCTCCTCCAGCGCCCTGCGGGAGTAGTTCCCCACCATCCCGCGTTTGTGCTTCTCGGCCGGGATATCGATTATCTCCACGGCGGGCAGCGTCTCGCTCACCGGCATCAGCTCGTATTTGCCGCTGAGGCAATTGCTCAGGCTCTCGAGCGACGGACAGGCCGAACCCAGAATCAGCCGGGCACCGTGCAGCCGCGCGAGCATCGCGGCCACATCGCGGCCGTTGTACAGCGGCGCGGGCTCGTTCTGCTTGAACGACACGTCCTGTTCCTCGTCCACTATCACAAGCCCCAATTCAGTCCACGGCAGGAAAATCGCCGAACGAACACCTATCACGGCCACCGGGCTTGAAGCATCGCGCACGGCCTGCAGGACTTCCCTCTTCTGCTTGTCGGTGGAGGTGGCGCCATAGAAGAGCAAACGGTCGCCAAGCCCACGGGCCAGGGCGTCGCGCAGATTGAAGCCGAAATCCGTCTCCGGCTCGAGAATCAGCACACTTCTTCCGGCATCCAGCGCCCTTCGGATCTCATCCAGATAGTACGGTACACGGTCCGTCCCGCGCAGCAGGACCGGTTTCTCCCTAAAATCTATCATATTCTGGAAGGCTTTATGAGTAGATTCCGAGCCCAGGGCCTCCATCTCTGTACGGGCAAGATTCAATTGCTCGAGAAGGCGTGACAATTCTTCTTCAAGCCTCGCCGTCACGGCGTCATTGTGCTTTTTCTGCAAGGCCTTCTCCCTCAATTCTACACTCTTCTCCAGCTTCGATATCTTCGCTTCAAGTGCCGAGCGCTTCTTCTGCCGAATCTGCGCAGAATGCTCGTCCATCTTCAGCGCCTGCAACTCGCCGCGCACTTTCGCAATAGGATAAGCCACCTTGTACACCTCGCCGAGCGTGCACATATAATAAGAGGAGACGAACTCCCAAAGCTGAAGCTCCTTCTCAGAGATGTCCGCCAGGCCGGTATCGGCCGAATCTATCGAATAGACGGTAGCCACATCCGGCTGCCCGCCGACGCTCACAACCACACCCACATACTGCTTCCGCACAAAATGCACGGTCACCCTCTGCCCCACGTGAACCTCCTCCGTGGTCGAATACCACGGATTCCAATCCAGCCTCAGAGGCAGACACACCTGGATGTAAGTCATATAGCAAAGATAATGAATTTCAAGCCAGAATTCATATATTTGTATAATATGATACTGAGCATTCTGATCGCCCTTACGCTGGGCAATGTGATAGAAATAAAGCCGGAATCGAATCCGGAAGGAAAGATTCTGACTATGAAGGAAGCCACGATCGACCGCAGCGTCTTCCCGCAATTCCCAAGAGTCAACCTTCAGCCAAGGGCCCCGTTCAAATACAGGGTGGATGAGGGAGAAGGCGTCTATTACATAAATGAAAAAGACACCGTCTGGATCGCCAGGGACGAAGCCGAACTGCACTACGGCACTTCCGTCAGCCGCAATGAATTCGGTATCGACGGCGGGCTGTTTCCCTCCCCGAGCGGGGACAAACTCGCATTCTACGGCAAGGACGAATCCCTGGTCGAGACCTTCCCCCTTCTGGACATCGGCAAGTGCGCCCTCAGGCCGCTCAAATACCCTATGAACGGCACCGCCTCCGAGCGCGTGGACCTTCACGTCTACGACTGCGCGACCGCAAGGACTATCACCCTGAAAATAAACGACTTCGGGCCGGATAGATATATCACCGCCGTAAGCTGGATGGGCGAAGACACAATCCTCGCGCAGATCCTCGACCGCAGCCAGCACGACCTCAGGCTCAACCTCTACGACGCCAACACCGGCGAGCAGATAAGGACCATACTCGAAGAGCACAACGACGCCTGGGTGGAACCCTACAGACAGCAGGTTCAGCTCTCGGACAAACTCTTCCTCTATTTCACCGACAACCGCGACGGCTTCAAAAGCATCTACCTCACGGACCTGGACGGCGGCATCAAACGCATAACCCCCGCGCCCGCGGACGCGCTCTTCATAGCCTATAAGAACGGTTACGTTTACTACAACAGCTTCGAAATCTCCCCCGCCGAGCAGCAGATTTTCCGCGTGAAACTCACCCTCGGAAAATCAGCCGCGAAATCCATAATCGGCAAGCCCGAGCGCATCACCAAGGAGCGCGGCTCTCACAACGCCTTCTTCATCGGCGACACCCTCATCGACCGCTACAGCAGCTTCACCGTCCCCGGCGTCCTGCAAAAATACGACGCCAACGGCAAACCGGCCGGCAAGCCCGTGAAGGTCGATGATCCTTTGAAAGACTACGCCGTCCCCGAAATCGAATTCGGCACAGTCCCCAGCGCCGACGGGCAATTCGAGAACCACTACCGCCTCTACAAGCCCCTCGGCTTCGACCCTGCGAAGAAATACCCTCTTATAGTCTATGTCTACGGCGGGCCACACTCGCAGATGGTGCGCGACAGCTGGCTGGGCGGTATCCGTATGTGGGAACTGCTGATGGCCCAGAAGGGCTATGTCGTCTATGTGCAGGACAACCGCGGCACCTCGGGCCACGGCGCGGCCTACGAAAAGGCGATCAACCGCCTGTGCGGCCAGGCCGAAATGGCCGACCAGATGGTGGGCATACGCGCGCTGCTCGAAAAGCCCTGGATCGACAGCGAACGCGTGGGAGTGCACGGCTGGAGCTACGGCGGCTTTATGACCATCTCGATGGCCCTCACCTATCCAGACGTCTTCAAGGTGGCGGTCGCGGGCGGCCCGGTGATCGACTGGAGCTGGTACGAAGTAATGTACGGCGAGCGATATATGGACACGGAAGCGACCAATCCAGACGGCTTCGCCCTCACCCGCCTGCAGGACAAGGCGGACCAGCTCGAGGCAAAACTCCTCATCTGCCAGGGCGCACAGGACGTAACGGTCGTCTGGCAGCACTCCCTCAGCTTCGTGCAGGCCTGCATCAATGCCGGCAAACAAATCGACTACTTCCCCTTCCCCACGGCCGACCACAATATGGTGCGTGAGGAACGCGTCTACCTATACCGGAAAATAACCGACTATTTCGATACCAATCTATGAAACAGTACATCCAGGACAATAAGGAACGCTTCTTCGAGGAGCTGTTCAGCCTTCTGAGAATCCCCTCCATCAGCGCCAAGGCTGAGAACAAAGCGGATATGAAACGCTGCGCCGAAAGGCTTGCGGAGCTCCTGCTCGAAGCGGGAGCGGACGAAGCCGCGGTCTACCCAAGCAAGGGCAACCCGGTGGTCTACGGCCAGAAGATAATCGACCCGAAGGCCAAGACCGTGCTGGTCTACGGCCACTACGACGTCCAGCCGCCCGAGCCGCTCGAGAAATGGAACACGGACCCCTTCGAACCCGTCATCCACGACAACGCCATCTGGGCGCGCGGAGCCAACGATGACAAAGGCCAGCTATTTATGCACATCAAGGCCTTTGAATATCAGGTCCGCACGGGAAAGCTCCACCACAACGTAAAGTTCATCTTCGAAGGTGAAGAAGAAATCGGAAGCCCCAGCCTCCCCGACTGGATGCGCGAACACAAGGATCTCCTGAAGGCCGATATCTGCCTCGTCTCGGACACCACGATGATCAGCGAGAAAGTCCCGAGCATCAACTGCGGAATGCGCGGCCTTAGCTACCTCGAGGTCAAGGTCACCGGCCCCAACAAAGACCTTCACAGCGGTCACTACGGCGGCGCCGTCGCCAACCCCATCACCGTCCTCTGCGAGATGATAGCGAAGCTTCACGACGAGAACCAGCGAGTCGCCGTTCCCGGCTTCTACGACAAAGTCGTCGAACTGAGCAAGGAAGACCGCGAACTCCTCTCGAAGGCCCCGTTCGACCTCGACGAATACAAGCAATTCCTCGGAATCGACGAAGTGCGCGGCGAGAAAGGCTACACCACCCTCGAGCGCACGGGCATCAGGCCCTGCCTCGATGTCTGCGGAATCTGGGGCGGCTACACCGGCGAAGGCGCAAAGACCGTCCTTCCCGGCGAAGCTCACGCGAAGATCTCTATGCGCCTGGTGCCCAACCAGTTAAGCCGCGAAATCACGCCCCTTTTCAAGCGTTATTTCGAAAGCATCGCCCCTAAAGACGTCCACGTGGAAGTGAAAGAATGCGAAGGCGGCGACGGATTCCTCATCCCAATCAGCTCGGACGCTTACAAAGCCGCCGCCCGCGCCATCGGAGAAGTCTACGGAATCGAGCCCGTCCCCAGCCGCGGCGGCGGCTCTATCGCCGTCCTCGCCGAAATGCAGCAGATCCTCGGAATCGACCCGCTCCTTATGGGCTTCGGACTCGAACGCGACACAATCCACTCCCCCAATGAAAGTTACCTTCTCAAACAACTATTTGGAGGAATGGAATCTATCGCCCTGTTCTACCAATACTATTAATAGAAGGAGCGGAGACGCCCCACACGGAGGCGTGGCCACCCGAAATCATCTTGAAGCGGAGCGACAGTTTCGGTCTGAGAGGCCTGTCCACCCCCGGACAGTGATGTGCACCCCAAAAGTTGGACGGTTAATAATAGATATTTACATGTTCTGAGTTCGGTATTGCACCGGACTCAGTCCTTTTAACCGTAGTTTGATTCGTTTATTGTTGTAGTAGTCGACATATTCCCGGAGAGCTGCTTTGAACTGCTCCATGCTGTCCCACTTGTACAAATATAGCAACTCTGATTTCATTATCCCAAAGAAGTTTTCCATC
>JAFYIK010000110.1 GCA_017538685.1 Bacteroidales bacterium
CGCAGCCAAGGCAGTGGGTAAGGTTCTCCCTGAGCTCAACGGCAAACTTACCGGTATGAGCCTCCGCGTTCCCACCAGCGACGTTTCCTTCGTGGACCTCACCTGCGAGCTTGAGAAGCCTGCTACCTATGCAGAGATCTGCGAGGCTATGAAGAAGGCTTCCGAGGGCGAACTCAAGGGAGTTCTCGGATACACCAACGAAGCAGTCGTCAGCACCGACTTCCGCGGCGACGCCCGCACTTCCATCTTCGATGAGAAGGCAGGTATTCAGCTCGATCCCACCTTCGTCAAGGTTTGCGCCTGGTACGACAACGAATGGGGCTACAGCAACAAGGTTTGCGAAATGGCCAAGGTTATCACAAAATAATTTGTGTAATCATTTATCGAAAAGGGAGACCCAAAAGGTCTCCTTTTTTGTTTATTCAGAGGTCTATATACCCCCTTGCGGAACTCCAGTCGCTTCGCTCCTTCCGGCCCCTTCCATCGTATCCTGCGTCCCGCTTCGCGGAACTTGTCTCCGACGGACACCTACCCCCTTCCCGTGCCCGGGGGTGGGCACGTCCGCCAGGGGGCACATAGACCTCTTCTAACTTCTATTTCCAAAAATTGCAGTTCCTATACGAACTATTGTAGCTCCATGCTTGACGGCAATGGGCCAATCGTCGGACATGCCGATAGACAATTGATTGAAATCGGTGAGTTCGGGGAAAAGGTCGACGAGGTAGGCCATAAAGGTGTCGATTCGTTCGAAGTCGGCGTCGATGACGGATTTGTCGGTGGTGTGCGAGGCCATCGCCATCAGTCCACAGAAACGGATGTTGGGATACTTCTCCGAGTCGAAGAGGAGGTCGACGACTTCTTCTTCGTGGAAGCCCTGTTTGGTCTCTTCGGCGCCGATATGGACTTCCAGAAGGACATTGATTATGCGGTCGTTCGCCTTGCCCCATTTCTGAATGTCCTGCAGGAGGTGGACAGAGTCAACTGATTGGACGAGAGAGACATACGGCAGAACCATTTTCAGCTTGTTGGTCTGAAGATGACCGATGAAATGCCACTCTAGTCCCGGGTATTTGGAGGTGTCGAGCTGACTGACTTTTTCGGCCAGTTCCTGAGGGCGGCTTTCAGCGAAGATGCGCTGCCCTGCCTCGTAGGCTTCAAGGATGTTTTCCAGTGGATGGAACTTGCTGACGGCGACGAGCTGGACGCCGGAAGGGATTTGCGCTAAAAGCGCCTGAAGGTTTTCGCGTATCATTTTCCGAAAGCTAACTCGAACTCGCGCACTTTAGCGTCGAAGGCCTGCTGGTCCACTTCCCTGCCTTCTTCCACTGCCTGAATGGCCTCCTCTGCGAACATCTCCCATCGGGCGCGATAGTAATTCTCGAAGAGGCCGCTCCATTGGCGGGCTGCATAGTCGGTGAGCTGGCCGGCTCCGCCCCAGGAGGTCAGCAGGACCCAGGCGCTGCGTTCGTAGTAGTCTTTTTCTTCCGCTGACTTGCCCATCGCGCGGGCGGCGTCGATCCAGGCCTGGAACGAGAAGCGCTCGTCAGAGGCGAGAAGGGCTTCGAGTTCATCCATCAGTTCCTGGGCCTGATCCCAGACGAGTTCCATTCTATCCAGATCGCGACGGTTATAAGCCTCGCGGAACTGGTCGAGAAGCGGGTCGAAACGGTTCTCAAGGACCTTGGAGCCAAGCGCCACCAGGTCGAACTTGATTGCATTGCCCTCGCAGCCGCTGTTCGCAAGCAGAGAGAAGGCGCGCTCAAGCAGTTCCGGATCGCAAGCTGAATAGTTCCAGGTGGGGAAAGAGTGGTTCGGGTCCAGCGAAGGGCGGTTGCAAAGGCGCGAGCCGGCGCTGGAGACGGCCGGCTTGGAGTAGCACTCGTGCAGCAGAAGCCGCCAGGCTTCACGTACATCGGCGTTTCCGTGGCCGTCGCGACGGTCGGCGAGCGCCTGGATCCACTGCTCGTCCGAGAGCGGTGCCGCCCAGGCCTTGTCCAGCACGTACTCATAGAGGTAGGGCGAGATGCCGAAGCCTTCGAGCGTGCAGCCTATTCCGGCCGGCACTCCTTCGGCGAAGGTCTTTTCAAGGCGAGGGCCGATGTCGTCGAAGTCGCCCTCGATCAGCGTGTTGCCGCCGAAATTGCCGAGGAAGCAGAGGTAGTACGGCTGGCCGTAGAAGCGGTCGGTGTAGTCCCAGATCATCGATTTCTCAAGGAAGTAGTCGAGCATTATGACCTTGCCTTGAGGAACGCTGCTGAGGTAGGCCTTGATTATTTCGGGAGTCCAGTGGGCGCGGTCGTAATACATCATCCAGCCCATCTGGAGCCAGATCGCGTCCGGATCGGAGGCCGCAAGAGTTTCATAGACGTGGTGCGAGATGCGCGAGAGTTCCTCCGGGTCCCAGGGGCCGTGGTCGAAGAAGTCCACTTCGTTGAAGATGTCCAGGCCGTAGATGTGGTCGGTGCCGAACATCTTGGTCTGTTCCTCGAGGAAAAGGCGCTGGATCTTTGCGAAGGCGGGATCGTCGGGGTGCAGCATATAGGTGCGGCACTCCTCGCCGAAACCGTCCCACAGGCTGACCGGGCGGATGTCCGTGCCCTCGGGCAGCAGCGCTTTCATATCGGCCGGAATGTGGCCGCTGAAGGCGGTCAGGACGGGTTTCATACCCAGCTCACGCTCGCGCTTGAGGATGCGCTTCTGCAGCGCGGCCTGATCGTCGATCCAGCCCTGCGGGAGCGGGCCCATCCAGCGGTCGATGTTCATCATCCGCTGCCACGGCAGGAACGGCGGAGCCGTGAAGTAGGCCCGGATCTGCTCGTCGCTCATACCGAGAGCGCGCCAGACCTTCTGCCAGACGGCTTCCTGACCGGTGATGGCCAGCGGGCGGTTCACGCCGTTCAGCGCCATCCAGTCTATCAGCCTCTCCCAGTCTTTCCACTGCCACCACACAAGCGAGTAGCCGAAGGTGCAGTAGTTCAGGAAGAAACGTTCGGGCACGCGGGCGCTGACAGTTACCGGAGCCTCGGGAAGAGGGAGTTTCTCCGGCAGGCTGAGCTTGTCGGCGGCATACCAGGAAACGGTCGCCTCACACCAGTTCTTGAGGTAGTAGTTCAGGCCTACGGCCATAGTGTTCGCATCGGGAGCGGAGATTGCGAGCTTTCCTCCCTTGGCGGAGATGGTGAAGACCTGGGTGCTGTCCGGAGTGCGGATGAAGCTGATCTGCGAGGCCTGGGCGGGCGCCAGACGCTTTACCAGGGCCTTTGCGGCGCCCACCTCGGGATCTGCCGAGCAGGAGGCGGCGAAAACGCTGATAAGGGCCGCTGAGAGCAGCGGCAGTATGCGGGTGGATTTCATATGCTGGCTGTTAAAGATCGAAATACTCGGACTGGATGCCCTTGAAATTGTAGGACATCTCCTTAAGCTGGCGTTCGTCGGCGATAAGCAGGACCATAGCCATAATCTCCGCGTCGAGCGGGTCCTTGGCGGTCACCGCGCAGAGCCTGGGAGCCTCGAACACTTTATGGGTCAAAGGATTGACTATGTGGTTCGAGACGTCGGGGGTGTTGCCGGAAATGCTCAGGCACTCCCCTCTCAGCTCGAATTCCTTGATTTCGTCTTCGGTGTCAGGATTCTCAAGCGTGAAGGTCCAGCAGTCGCCGTAGGGGTGCTTGCCGATGGCCATCATCGATATGCCCCCGAAATTGACGAATGCGTCCTTGACCTTGCCGGACTTGAGGATGCCGGTGATCCTGCGAAGGGCATACCCCTTTATGAAACCGTCGAAGTCGATGTCTTTATCCAGGCCCTTGCTGATATCGAAAAGGCCCTTGGTCTGGATGAGATACGACTCACAGAGGTTGAGCGCCTCCTTCATAGTGTTGCTGGTCTCGATGTCCACCTTCGAGGCGTTCAGGAGCGATACTTCGCTCTGGGGATTCGAACGGTTGAAGGTCTTGTCCAGGGCAGACAGTTCCTTTGTGATGTCCGACCACACTGCGTAGGCCTTTTTCTCGGGGAGGCCTGCTATCTGCACCCTGAGGTCCGTGCCGAAAATGTCGGCCGCAAGGCCCTGGAAGAGCGATGCGCTGGAAGAATATGAACTCTGAGTCCTCATTATTTCTTAACCAAGTAGAAGCCCATTACCGTGCCCACGGAGCGGTTTTCGGTGCCGCCGCTCATATTCGATTCAAGCGCATTCTGGCGCACGCCCTTGAGCGTCATAGCGGTGGAACCGCCGCCGTCGAAGTTGACCGCTCCCTCGCAGCCGAGGCCGAGCATAATCTGGGCCAGTTCCACGATGGATGCGCCCTTGCTCGAAGGGATACGGCCGTCGCAGACGTAAAGGATAATCTTGCCGTCTTTGGTGTAGCCCACCGCCGTGCGGTCCGGTGTGGTGGAACTGTTGGTGAAGATGTCCAGGGCTATCTGCTCGTAATTGCGAACGAAATCCGTACCGCTTTGGGTAACGTCGGTAACCACTTTGCCATTTTTGACAAGGAGAGGTCCGGCACACATAGCATAGTAAGGATCGAAGACGAAGTTGTCCGAAGGGTAGTTTGCCTTCACCGTGTAATACTCGTTTACATTCAAGATATTGGGTTCAGGCTCATTGAAGTAGTAGGAAATGCCGTCCGTGCCTTTGGCGCACCAGAACGCATAAGGTTTCTGGTTCTTGTCCACGGCGAAAGCGCCGTGGGGAGTGCCGGCATACTGGCAATGCGTAAGAACTCCCTTGTTAGCGGAGAAATCTCCGGTTTCGTGGGTGGTCATATTGAAATAACCGGCGTTGGTCATCACGATATTGCCTGCGTCCTTGCTGCCCTGGTTATACCAGTTCTCCAGGGTGAGGAACTTGTCGAATTCAAAGCGGAATTCCACCTTGCCGGTTGTGACATCCGCAATGGCGTACCAGGAGTTGACCGTACGGCCGTTTACCTGACCCGTTGTTTTATAGACCTTAACCTCAGCCGGGAAATCGGATGGAGTGATCTCCGTCCAATCAAAGGTAATAGGCTCAGCGGCATCGCCGAGCTTGACCTGAATAGGATCGGAATAAGCTACGCCTACCTCCGTCTCCACGAAACCGCAGAGATTGTAGGTCTTGTCGTGGTCCATCGAAGCCGAAGTGACCGCCTGGGTGATTTTTTGCCCGTTTGTGGTTTTGGGGCCGTGCTGGTGTCCGTCTTCCACCGTGGGGTTCTTTGACTGGTTAGCACCGTTCCAGCAGAGTCCGTAACGCTTTATTTCATATTTGGACTTGAAGTTCTCGATACTGTAGGTCACGGCCACGGATGTGGGAGTGGCTGTCCAGGTCGAATCGAGGACTATGCGGGGCAGCCCGCTGTAATCGAAAAGTTCGACATTCTTGTAGATTATCTGGGAACTGACGGCGAGTTCCGCGCCTTTTGCCTGCACGCCGAGATTGTACTTCTTGCCGTACTCCAACCCTTTCGTGATCGTGTATTCGGTGGTGTTGGGATCGAGGGTCGCTATCTCGGTCTGCTCGTAACCGTCTCTTTTCCAGATGACATAACCTAATTCTTTGTCGGAATTGTCCTGCCAGGTGACATCCACTATGGTCGTGAAGGGCCTCTGGGTGAAAGTAACCTTGGTCGGGTTGTCAAGAGGCTTTTCGTAGGTCTCTCCCGACGGTTTGTCAGTGCACCCCGCGATGGTCGCGAGAGCGCAGGCAAATGCAAGAATGGTCGTTTTCATCGTGTTATCTTCTGTTGCGGTTTTTCATCTGCTGCTCCTGGAGCTTCTGGGCTTCTTCAAGCCTCTGCTGCCATTTGCTCTTCGGGAGCGGTTTGCCCTTGCTGGCCTCCACCTTCGCCCTGACCGCTTCCGGATTCACGACCCACTTGCGGATAACGAAGGTCTCGATGATGGCGATGAGCTGCGAAAGGAGGTAGTAGTAACTAAGTCCGGACGAGAGGTTGTTGCAGATGAAGAACATCATAATCGGCATCATCCACACGCTCATAAACTGCATCGACTTCGCGTTCGGATCGTTACCGGCGCTCTGCTGGGACATAGTCATCTTGCTATAGAGCCACATCACCACCGCCATAAGGAGGGCGAAGAGACTGAGATGGTCACCGATAAGGGGCACACGGCCGCCGAAATCCACTATGCTGTCATATGCACTGAGGTCCTCGGCCCAAAGGAAGCTCTGCTGGCGCAACTCGATGGAAGCCGGGAAGAAACGGAACATAGCCCACAGCACCGGGAAGGTCAGGAGGGTCGGCAGACAGCCGCCGAGCGTGTTCACTCCCGCCCGTTTATAGAGGTCCATAGTGGCCTGCTGCTTCTTCATCTGGTCCGACTCGCCCGAATACTTCTTGTTGATCTCCTCGATGTAGGGCTTCAGGGCTGCCATCTTGGCAGAAGACGCGAAGGATTTGTAGGTGAGAGGGAGGGTGACGATCTTGATGACGAGCGTCATTATGAGGATGATAAGTCCGAAGTTCGCCATACTCTTGTGGAGCCAGTCGAACATAGGGATAATGAAGTAGCGGGTGAACCAGCCCACGAGCCAGCCTCCCAGGGGGATTATCTTCTCATACTTATGGTCGAACTTCTTCAGGGTGTTGAAGTGGTTCGGGCCGAAATAATATTCCAGCGGGATGGCGATGTCCTGGCCGGGAAGGATGTCCACCCTCATCGCGGCCTCGCAGGCCATAAGGTTATGGTCGGGATCGGTGTCGCCCTGATAGGTTACCGATATTTCTCCGGAGCTGAACTCCTTCGGAGCGCGTACTATCATCGAGAAGAACTGCTGCTGGAATGCGAACCATTCGAGCCTGCTGCTTATCTTCTTGCTCTGGTTGCGGGCGCGGCCCATCTCCACGGGTTTCTTTTCCCCGTTGAAGTAATAGTTGACCTTAGAGTACTGCGACTCGTTTTTGTAGCCTTTCTCCATACGGGGGATCATAGTGCTGAAATCTATGTCCACCGAACCGACGTTGCGCGGGATCTGCACGCCCACGAACGAGAGGAGATTGTCCACCGTGTACGCGCCGGGCTTGATGGCATACGACTGCTCGATGTAACCTCCGTTCTCGAACGGGAGCCTCATCACTATGCTCGAATCCGTCTTCTCAGCTACCTGGAAGATGAAATCGGTGCTCTTTATCTGCTCGCCCACATAGGCGCTGAGTTCGAATTTATTTCCGCCTTCCTTGAAGATGTAAAGGTCCGATCCGCCGTAGTTGGTGTAGTCGAAAAGGCGGACAGAGGAGATCTGTGCGCCCCTGGTGGTGAAGTTTACTTCGAACAAGTCGTTGCTCAGGGTCAGAATTTCTTCCTCGCCTTTTCGGGCTGCGTCCAGGCCCGCATCTTTGTAGATGCGCACCCGCTCGGCCCTGGAGGCTTGCGCCACGGCCGGGAGTTCCGCCTTCGGCTCCTCCGCCGGCATCTGCGCCGCCATCTCCGCCTCGCGTGCGGCGGCTTCCACCCTTGCTATCGAATCCTGCTGTAGTCTAAGTGCGTATTGTTCGCGTGCTTTGCGGTTCTGAAAGAATGTGAATCCGAAAAGGACCACAGCCATCAGAATGAAACCGATAATAGAATTTTTATCCATTTATGCTTCTGCTTCTTCCTTGCGTATTTGTTCCTCTATTTCCTTCAACTCTGCCTTGGCGCTTTCGATCCTCTCCTGCATCTGGCGGATCAGAGGCTCCGAATTCTTGGAATTCGAGAAGAAACCGATATTGTTTTCGTAGGTGACGATGTCCTGCTGGAGGGCATTGTAACGACGGATAAGGTCTGCCTTGCGGGAGTGCTCCTTCTGAGGGAAAGCCTCTGCCATAGCGTCTTTATAGGCCTTGGTGATGGCGTCCTTCTCTTTGAAAGGCACGAAGCCTATCGCTTTGTAACGCTCCTCGAACTCGGCGCGGGCTTTCTCGCGGCTCTCGCCTTCCTTCGGCTTGTAGGCCTTGATCTCGGCGATGAGGGCCTTCTTCGCTTTCAGGTTCGCATAGAAGTCGTTCTCCGGCTTTCCATTCTTGTCGCGCTCTGCGAAGAATGCGTCGCAGGCGGCGCGGAAGCGCTTCCAGAGCTGCTCACCCTTCTTACGGGGCACTGCGGGAAGCTCCTTCCACTGCTTCTGGAGCGAGATGAACTGGTCAGTCGTCTTCTTCCAGTCCGTGCTGTCCTTGATTGCTTCCGCCTGGGCGATGAGCTCCTCCCTCGCCGCAATCGCGGCGTCGATTCCGCTCTTCGCGCTGGCGAAGAATTCCTTCTTGCGGTCGTAGAACTTGTTGCAGGCGGCACGGAAGCGTTCGTAGATCTTCTGGTTGTCCTTGCGGGTGGCAAAGCCTATCTTCTTCCACTCTGCCTGGATCTGCTCGATCTCCTTGGAGAGGGCGTTCCACTGGCCGGCGTCCTTGATGTCCTCCTTGTCCGCAATCTCCTCCACCTTCACGCAGAGGGCTTCCTTGGCCTCGAGATTGGCCGCGAAGGACTTCTTTATGTCTTCGAAATGGGCCTGATAGCGCTTGTTGATGATTGCAGTGGCGGCCTTGAAGCGCTCCCAGATGCTCTCGCGGAACTCCTTCGCCACCGGGCCGAGCTCCTTCCACTGCTCGTGCAGTTTCTGCAGCTCAGCGAACGCGCCTACCACATCCTCGCTCTCGGCGAGCCTTTCCGCGTCTTCGCAGAAGCGCTCCTTCGCCTCGAGGTTCTTCTTGAAGTCCAGGTCGCGCAGTTCGTGGTTGATCTGCACCATATCGTAGAACTTCTCCACGAGGAACTGGTATGTGTCGTTGATATCCCTGAAATCCGCCGCGGGCACGGGACCTATCGAGCGCCATTCGGCCTGAATCTCGCGCAGTGCCGGGAAGGCGGTCTGCACGTCGTTCAGATTCTCGACAAGCTCCTTGAGCTTCGCGAGGACCGCTTTTTTCTTTTCGAGATTTTCAGAGCGGAGGGCGTCCTGCTCACGGTTATAGACGGATTTTTCCTTCTTATAGTCCGAATAGACCATCTTGAAGGCTTCTTCCTGCGCCGAGAACTTCTCCTCAACGTTCTCCCCTGCGGCTTCCGCTTCGGCCTTCAGTTTTCCCAAAAGCCTGTAAAATGCGGACTTCACCGCTTCAACTTCCTTTCCGCGCTCCATTCTGTCTTCACTGGCGCCGATCTGACGCAGCGCGACGATGAGTTCGTCCAGAGAAAGGTTCTCAAGTTCTGTACCTGTCATATCAATTGAGTTATAAAACTTACAAATATAACAAAATTTGGTATTTTTGCAGTATGAGAATAGATATACTGTCTGTAGTGCCCGAATTGCTGGAAAGTCCGCTGGGACACAGCATAGTCGGCCGCGCGATCAAGAAGGGTCTGGTCGAGATCCACGTCCACAATCTCCGCAAGTACGGAATCGGTCCGCGAAAAAACGTGGACGATTACTCCTATGGCGGGGACGCCGGGATGGTGATGATGGTCGAGCCGGTCTACCGTATGATCGAAGAGCTCAAGGCCGAGAGGGACTACGACGAAGTTATCTATATGTCGCCGGACGGGGAGATTCTCACCCAGGGCATAGCGAACTCGCTCTCGCTGATGGGCAATATAATCATTCTCTGCGGGCACTACAAAGGCATAGACCACCGCATCCGCGAGCATCTCATCACCCGCGAGATTTCGGTGGGCAATTATGTGGTGAGCGGCGGAGAGATTCCCGCAGCGCTGCTCGCCGACGCCATAGTCCGCCTGATTCCGGGCGCGCTCACCGACGAGACCTCCGCCCTGTCCGATTCCTTCCAGGACGACCTGCTCTCCCCTCCCGTGTACACCCGCCCGGCCGATTTCAACGGCTGGAAGGTGCCGGATGTTCTTCTCAGCGGAAACCCGAAGCTAATTCAGGAGTGGCAAGAAGAACAGGCCTTAGCCCGCACACGCGAACTAAGGCCCGAACTCCTTGAGAAATAATCTCTCTTATTTGACTGCTATTTCCTTGACAGGTGCGGCGGGCAGAAGAGCCTTGTGCACCGGCCAGGACTTTGCCTGCATCTTGAAGGGGACCACCTTGCGGATATCAGCCGACGAAGCTCCGAAGTGGGCTTTGTAGTTGCCGGCAGCGGTTTCCCAGGATGAAGTCGCCTCATTGAATGAAGCAAGTCCGTAGGCATCCAGCTTGAGGATAAGCACTTCTGCCTGCCCGGGCTTCAGCTCGCGGGTCTTTGCGAAGGCCTTAAGCTCATAGACGGGCTTAACCAGGCCTCCGTCCGGGGCGGAGATATAGAGCTGGACAGCTTCCTTTCCGGCCACCTTGCCCACATTGGTCACGGTGATTTGAGCGACGAGGTTTCCGTCTCCTCCCACCTTGATGGAAGCATCAGTGTACTCGAACTGAGTGTAGCTGAGGCCATATCCGAACGGATAGGACACAGGCTTCTGAGCTGTGGCGAAATAGCGGTAGCCGACCCAGATGCCCTCGGCATAATCGGTATAGTCCACATCCTTCTGGGGAGCCCTCTTGTAACCGAGGATCGCGGCCCAATCGCCCATTGAATTCCTTCCGTGGTAGTTGTGAGGGAAGTTGAACGACGAGGGAATGTCGAAATACGAAAGCGGGAAGGTCATAGGGAGCTTGCCGGACGGGTTGGCCGCGCCGCTGAGCACGTCCGCCACCGCCAGACCACCTTCCTGACCGGGCGTCCAGGCGAGAAGCACCGCATCGGGAATATGCTTCCAGGAAGCGGTCTCGATGACTCCGCCTATGTTCAGGACCACCACGAGCTTCTTTCCTGCCGCGTGATACACGTCAGCCAGATTCTGGAGGAGCTGCCTCTCAAGGCCGGTAAGGGTCCAGTCGCCGTCCTCCGCTTTGCGGTCGTCACCCTCGCCCGCGTTGCGGGAAATGGTTAGGACTGCGATATCGGAGACTCTCTCCTTGCCCTCGATAAAGCTGCGGGAGATTTCCATCTCAGGAACGACGGGATCGCCGAGGAGTATGCCGGAACCGCCCGCATTGTTGCGGAGCTCGGTCTTCTTGAGGGTTATGTACTGGGTGTACCAGGTCTCGATGTCCTGGTTCACCTCGAAGCCGTTCTCACGAAGGCCTTCGGCGATGTTGCGGACATAAGCCTTGTTCACGTTGCCCGAGCCGGTGCCGCCCGCGATGAAATCGTAGGAACCGGTGCCATAGAGGGCGACCTTCGCAGGAGCGCTGACGGGCAGCACACCGTTGTTCTCGAGGAGGATGAGTCCTTCGGGAGTGGCTTTGCGGACGAGTTCTGCGTGGGCCTTGAGGTCCGGTTTGTTCGAATACTCATATCCTGCGAAGCGCGGGGTGCGGACGATGTACTCCAGCATCCTGCGGACGTTGCGGTCCAGATCCTCCACAGCCAGCGTGCCGTTGTTGACGGCCTCCACTATGCGGGCTATTTCGTGCTCCATACCGGGCTCCATAAGGTCGTTGCCGGCGCGGACTGCGTCCACGGTGCCGTCTTTGCTGCCCCAGTCGGTCATCACGATTCCACGGAAGCCCCACTCGTCGCGGAGGATATCCTGCAGGAGGTCGTGGCTCTGCTGGGTGAACGTGCCGTTAATTGCATTGTAGGAGCTCATAATCGTCCAGGGATCGGACTCTTTGACGGCGATCTCGAAGCCCTTCAGGTAAAGTTCCCTGATGGCCCTCGGGTTGATGCGCGCATCATTCTGCATACGGTTGACTTCCTGGTCGTTGAAGGCGAAGTGCTTCACGCTCACGCCGACTCCGTTGCTCTGCACTCCCCTGACATAAGCGGCCGAGGTCTTTCCGCAGAGGAGCGGATCCTCGGAGAAGTACTCGAAATTGCGGCCGCACAGAGGGTTTCTGTGAAGGTTCTGGCCGGGGGCGAGAAGGACATCCACTCCGTATTCCTTGACTTCGTTACCCATCGCGGCGGTGAGCTGCTCCACCAGATCAGTGTTCCAGGTGCTGGCGAGAACGGTTCCGACCGGGAAACCCGTGCAGAAGAATGTGTCCTCAGTGCCAGCCCTTCTGGGCTCAATCCTCAGGCCGGCAGGGCCGTCGGCGAGGACGGTCTGGGGAATGCCCAGACGGGGAACGGCGCGGGTTGTGCCGGCGGCGCCGGGCACGAGGACCGCGTCGGACGCTGTAAGCGAACCGGCGGTCATCGAGCCCCAGCCCGAGCCGACGCACAGGGCGGCCTTCTCTTCGAGAGTCAGGGCTGCAAGGACTTCGTCGATGTTGTCTTCGGTAAGTTTCGGCTGAGCAACGGCCGATAAGGCGCAAGATGTTGCCATAGCTAGAATCAAGATTTTCTTCATATAGTTATCAGTTGTGATTTCTTTCATAAATGTAGGGTTAATCTTTGGATTCTCAAACCGAACGCCTCCATTTTGTACACACCGTTATAACATTTGAACGCAGCGTAAATCATCCCCCCAAACCGCACTTTTTAAAAAATTTTAATAATGA
>JAFYIK010000111.1 GCA_017538685.1 Bacteroidales bacterium
ACCGAGCCGCCGCCGGGGGCGGGCGCCTCCGAGGCCGCCAGCGCCGCGAAGTCTTTGAGAGTCATTCTCACCAACTTCTCGCGCTTGGCCACTTCTTCAGGGTCTTCCATCAGGTATTCTATCACCTTGGTATGCGGATCGAAAGGTCCGAGATCGTCCAGCGACATAGACTTCACGGCTATCTTCAGGATCTCGTCCTCCGAAATGCCGAGCGAGCGCTGCTGACGCTCCAGGTAGAACTTTCCGGCATCCATCAGCACCTTCTTCGGCACAAGACCGACTATTTCAGCCCCGGTCACGCGAAGTCCGCGCGCCGCGGCCGCCCTGCACACTTCTTCGAAAGCGACGTGAAGAGGAGTAGCCTCGATGTCCGTTATGTTCATCGACACCTGAGCGATGCCGTATTCGTCGATGTACCAGCCTATTGCCTTGCAGCCCTTAAGGGTTCCGGGTATCCAGATCTGCTCCCCGGCGGCGTCTTTGAGCAGCGCGCCTGTCAGCGAGCCGCCTTCGCGTGCCTTCCTGCCCTTCTCGCGCACGTCGAAGGCGACCGCCATCGCGCGCCGCGTAGAAGTCGTATTCAGATTGAAGTTCACTGCCACCAAAAATCCGCGCGCGCCCACGTTGGTCGCTCCGGCCCTGGCGACCCGCTCGTCGTAGGCTCCGCCGAAATCGGGCTTCCTCGCGGGATCCGCCATCTTCTCCGGCAGCGCTTCGTACTCGCCGGCGCGGCAGACCGCAAGGTTTTTGCGCTCGGGCACGTAGGCCGCGGCTTCGTAGCAGTAGCACGGGATTCCCAGTTCCTTCCACAGCCGCTCCGCAAGAGAGCGAGCCAACGCAGCACACTCCTCGAGCGTGATGCCGCTCACGGGGATCAGAGGCAGCACGTCCGTGGCCCCGCTGCGGGGGTGGGCGCCGTGGTGCTTGCGCATATCGATCAGCTCCGCCGCCTTCGCGGCCCCCTGGAACGCTGCCTCCACGACCGCCTCCGGCTCGCCGACGAAAGTCACCACGGTGCGGTTGGTTGCCTCGCCGGGATCCACGTTCAGCACTTTCACTCCGGGCACCGCCGATATGGCCGCCACGATACTGTCTATTACGTTTTTATCACGTCCCTCGCTATAGTTGGGGACACATTCGATTATTCTTTTCATAGCGAACAATTTTCATCTGAGCACATACTCTGGCGGAACTTTTTGGTCTTCGCATCGGTGCCTATCGCCTTCGCAACTTTCTGGGCAACCACCGTCCCGAGCTCGACTTTTCCTTCTTTGTCGATCACATACAGCGACGGGATCCATTTGATATGGTACGCCTCACCGACCTTCGATTCCTTCTTTCCTGCGGGATCGAAAAGCTGCACGCCGCCGAGATAATTCTCGCCCACGTATTTTTCGAACGCCTCGCGCGTCCTGTCGAACGAAACGCTGACGAAGGCGACTTCCTCCGGGTCCGCCGCCGCCATCATCTCCTTCAGTTCGGGCACCTCCGCCCTGCAGTCCGGACACCACGACGCCCAGAACACCAGCACCACCTTCCTTCCGCGGAAGTCGCTGATGCTGACCGGCTTTCCGGTGAGATCGTTCAATGTGAATCCGGGTGCTTCAGTTCCCGGTGCGAGCAACTCGGTGGCATAAGTGAGGTCCAGGTCTTCGGCCTCCTGAGCGAACAATGCTTGTCCCATAAAGAGCAGTGCGATAAGTATGAGAATTTTTTTCATAAACACTATGCGGTTATGTTTTGTAAAGGTAACAATATTTCGACGGATTTTCGTTAACTTTACGTGACCGCAAGTGCGCGAGAAATGACACTAACGAAGGTAGTAACCGGTATCTTCTTAACACTTAGTGTGTTAGCTTCCTGTGTGGTCCCCGAGAATCGAAAATCCCAGGGGAAAGACCGGTCTGTCTCCAAGGCAGTCGGCGCGGCCTCGCCGAGCGGGGTCACCAAAGTGCAGTTCGCGCTCGACTCGGCCGGCACGCCGATGTGGTCTATGAGCTACAAAGGCAAAGCGGTGATCGAACCCTCGAGGCTCGGTTTCGAGCTGGCTGAGTTCCCCAGGGAGACGGAATCCGGAGACGGGCTGAACTTGAAAGACGGCTTCGAAATCCAAGGCGTTAAAAGCTCAACCCAGGACGAAACCTGGGAACCCGTCTGGGGCGAGACGAAAACCATACGGAATAACTACAACGAGCTCGAAGTCACCCTGGCCCGCAGGCCCGGAGTGCCCGACTGCCCAACAATGATCATAAGGTTCCGCGTCTATGACTACGGCGTGGGTCTCAGATATGAATTCACCAACCAGGGCGAACTCACCATCAAAGAAGAACTCACCGAATTCTGCCTCGCCGGGGACCACACCGCGTGGTGGATTCCGGGCGACTATGATTCCGAGGAATATATAACCCAAAAGACTAAACTGAGCGAAATACGCGAAAGGATGCCCGAGGCGAAGCAGACCTACTGGGCGGACAAAACCTTCTCGCCGACCGGCGTGCAGACCCCGCTGCAGCTGAAGACAGACGACGGGCTTTACATAAATATCCACGAAGCCGCCTGCACGGACTACAGCACGATGAGCCTGGAACTCGACGACAAAACGCTGACGCTGAGAGCCCATCTCACCCCCGGTGCTGACGGCTTCAAAGGCACATTGACAACCCCTTGCCATACCCCGTGGCGCACGGTGAAAGTCAGTGACGACGCCCGCGATATGCTCAGCAAACCCCTCGTCCTGAACCTCAACGACCCCTGCGCGATAGAAGACGTCAGCTGGATCCATCCCATAAAATATATGGGCGTCTGGTGGGAGATGATTACCGGCGCGAAGACCTGGGCGCCCGGCCCGAACCACGGCGCCGACACCGACAACATCGTCAGGTACATCATCTTCGCCGGCGAAAACAAATTCGACGAAGTGCTCGTGGAAGGCTGGAACGCGGGTTGGGAGCACTGGGAAGACAACTCCCTCGAGCAGGTGTTCAGCTTCACCGAGCCTTATCCCGATTTCGATCTCAAGGGCCTTAACAAATTCGCCGGCTTCAAGAAAGTAAGGCTGATGATGCACCACGAAACCGCCTCGGCGATAGAGGATTACGAACGCCAGCTGCCTGCGGCCTTCGCCCTTATGCACAAGTACGGCTATGACGCAGTGAAGACCGGCTACTGCGGCGACATCCGCCCGCGCGGCGAGCACCACTACAGCCAGTATATGAACCGCCACTACCTCAACGTGGTCAAGCAGGCGGCGGAAAACCATATAATGGTGGACGCCCACGAAGCCAGCCGCCCTACCGGCCTCAGCCGCACCTGGCCGAACCTGCTTGCGCAGGAAAGCGCGAGGGGAGGGGAGTACGAAGCATTCGCGGCCAAGGGAGGCAACCCGCCGGAGCATACGGTCATCCTGCCGTTCACGCGCCTGCAGGGCGGGCCTATGGACTACACACCCGGCATCTTCCGGACCGACCTTTCCTGGGCGAACGGCAATCCCTGCAGGGTGCACAGCACCATCGCCGGCCAGCTCGCGCTCTATGTGACCCTGCCCTCGCCGCTGCAGATGGCGGCCGACCTGCCCGAGCACTACGCCAAGCACCCGCGCGCCTTCCGCTTCATACGCGAAGTCGCGCTGGATTGGGACGACAGCCGTTATCTCGAGGCCGAGCCTGGCGAGTACGTCACCGTGGCCCGCAAGGCCAAGGGCACGGACAACTGGTTCGTCGGCGGAAAGACTGCCTCTGAACGCACGACCACCATCAGGCTGAACTTCCTCGACAAGGGCCGCACCTACAAATGCACGCTCTACCGCGACGCGGAAGGAGCCGACTGGCAGACAGCTCCTGAAAAATATACAATCGAAAGCCTCAACGTCACATCCAAAACGAAACTCTCGATCAATGAAGCGGACGGAGGCGGCTTTGCAATGACAATAGTACCAAATTAATCATATGAAAAAAACACTGCTACTAATTCTGACCCTGTTTCTGAGCGGGTTGCTGCTGGCGGCGCCGCCGCAGAAGCAGAGGGTTACCGTCACGGGCACGGTCCTGGACGACATCGACCTCCCTATCCCGGGAGCGGCGGTGATGGTGAGAGGCAGTTCCCGAGGCGTCATCACCGACAACGACGGACGGTTCTCCATCGAGGTCAGTCCGCACGACGTCCTCATCTTCCAGTTCCTCGGCTTCGAAGACGAAGAAGTGAAGGTGGGAGACCAGCTCGACATCATCGTGAAGATGCGCACCATCGCGTCCGCCCTGGACGAAGTCACGGTGGTGGCCTACGGAACCCAGCGCAAAGCCTCGGTTATCGGAGCTATCAGCACCGTGAATACCGAACTCCTTAAGACCGGTGTCGGTCAGGTCTCTTCCTCGCTTGCAGGAAAGATGGCCGGTCTGGTGGTGCTGCAGCGCACGGGTGAGCCGGGCGCCGGCGCGGACTTCTGGATCCGAGGCGTCGCCACCTTCGGCAACAACTCCAACAAGCCTCTCATTCTCGTGGACGGTGTGGAGCGCAGCCTGGACCTCGTGGACGCGGACGACATCGCTTCCTTCAGTATCCTGAAGGATGCTACCGCCACCGCTCTCTACGGTGTGCGTGGCGCGAACGGTGTGGTGATAGTCACCACCAAGCGCGGCTCCGAATCGGCCCCGAAGGTGAATGTGAAAGTTGAGGCCGGTGCCACCCAGCCCATCAAGATTCCGAAGATGGCCAACACCGAGCAGTGGATAGACTTCTTCAACCAGGTGAATATCGACGCCGGCAACGACGCTCCCATCTCCGACTATCAGAAAGAGCTTTATCTGAATTCCTGGAGGGTGAACGGCTACGATTCCCGTACAGGCTACGACTCGGATCTCTACCCGAGCGTGGACTGGGTGAAAACCATCTACAAAGATATGGCCACCACCAGACGGTACAATATCAGCGTCAGCGGCGGTACCAAGATGGTCCGTTACTATGTGGCGGGTTCGTACTATTTCGAGGACAGTATTCTGAACAATGCCAGCGACGAGCGTTTCGACGCTTCGCTTAACTACCGTAAGTTCAACTTCAGGGCGAACACGGACATCAACATCACCCGCAGCACTGAGCTCGGAATCTCGCTGTCCACCCAGTATGTGATAAAAAACCAGCCGGCTTCGAGCCTGAGCGACATCTACACATACACGCTCCTTATGACCCCTATCGCCATCCCGACCCATTTCTCGGACGGCACTCTTTCAAGGGCGCTGGTGGGCCATAACCCCTGGAACGATTTGAACGCCGTAGGTTACTCGAACAACGACCAGATCACTGCTCAGTCGCTGATCTCGCTCACCCAGCACTTCGACGATATGGCACCCTGGCTGCAGGGCCTCAGCGCCAACGTCAAGTTCTCCTGGGATGCCTGGAATTCCGCTACCCTCACCCGCGGAATCTATCCATCCATCTACAGGGCGATAGGCCGTGCAACAGAGGCTGACGAACTCGGGGAGTATCCTCTTCTTCTCGAGCAGGTGCAGGAAGGAAGCAACTATATGGGTCTGAGCACAGGGCACGACGGCACTATGATGATCACGGGTGAAGCTTCGCTCAACTACGAGCGTGTCTTCAAATCTGCCCACAGAGTCGCAGGCCTTTTGCTTTTCAACATCCGCAACAAGCAGTACCTCTTCCCGGGAACGTACTACTACGCTTTCCCGTTCAGGTATATAGGTCTTGCCGGACGTCTGACCTACTCCTACAAAGACCGCTATTTCGCTGAGGCCAACTTCGGTTACAACGGTTCGGAGAACTTCGCGCCTGAGAACCGTATGGGTTTCTTCCCGTCTGTGGCTATCGGTTACATAATCAGCAACGAGCCTTTCTGGGACGATCTCTCGGAAGTGGTCAGTATGTTCAAGATCAAGGGCTCCTACGGCGATGTGGGTAACGACCAGATGAGCAGCCGTTTCGCATTCAACACTGAAATGAACACCAGCGCGGCAGGCTTCTCCTTCGGTGAGGCGAATAAGAAGAACTGGGCGGCAGGTATCAGCACCGCAAAGCGCGGCGACGATTCAGTCGGCTGGGAGACCTCACACAAAGCCAATGTCGGACTCGAGACCAAGTTCTTCGACCAACTGGCAGTCAATGTGGACGTGTTCCAGGAAAAGCGCGAAGGTATTTACGTCGCCCGTCAGATGACTCCGTCCGTGGTGGGAGAAAACACTGCCCAATATGCAAACATCGGTAAACTGCTCAACCGCGGTTTCGAAGTGAACGTGGAGTATGAGAAGATGTTTGCGAACGGCCTGTATCTGTCCGCCCGCGGCAACTTCGGATGGAACCGAAACCTCAAGCAGTACGACGATATCCCGCCTCAGATCTGGGGCTATCAGAACACCTACGGCTACGCTGTCTACCAGCAGCGAGGCCTTATCGCGGAGGGGCTGTTCGAGAGCCAGGAAGATATCGACACCTGGCCGAAGCAGACCTTCGGTGACGTTAAGCCCGGCGACATCAAGTATCGCGACGTGAACGGCGACGGCGTCATCGACGTTTTCGACGTGGTGCCGATCGGCTTCACTCACGTGCCTGAAATCAACTACGGTTTCGGTATCAGCGCATCCTTCCTCGGCTTCGACGCTTCAATCTTCTTCAGCGGAGTGGATAATTACACCCGCTTCATCTACGGAGCGAACCTCTACGGCGCCAGCACCAATATGGACCAGCTGGGCCAGATCTACGAAGATGTGGCCGTGAACCGCTGGACTCCGGACAACCGCAACTCCGGCGCTCCTTATCCTCGCCTCACCCTGAACAAGAGTGAGAATAATCAGTTCGCCTACTGGATGGACGATCAGAGCGCCCTCAGCACCTACTGGCAGAGGGATATGAGTTTCCTGAGGCTTAAGAACGCCGAAATCGGCTACACTATTCCCAAGCGCATCACCCGTAAAATCGGTATGAGCACTGTCCGCTTCTATGCGCAGGGAGTGAACCTCCTCACTTTCTCCAAGTTCAAACTTTGGGATCCTGAGTTAGCCGCTTCCTACGGTAATATCTATCCGCAGATGAGAACGGTCTGCTTCGGCGCAAACATTAATTTCTAGGGAGGAGAGAGCAATGAAAAAGTTAACATTCATACTTATCGCAGCGGCGGCATTGATTCTTTCAGGCTGCAGCAAACTCTATGAGGATTATCTCGGCGTGGAACTCCACGACCAGGCCACAATAGATGAAATCTTCGCCCAGGGCAACACGGCGCACAGATATCTCCGCCACATCTATTCGTTCATCCCCGAGGATGAATCGATCTCCAACCGCGAAGGCTGGGTGGTCGCCCGTTCGGACGAAGCCCAGTTCTCCTGGACGATGTGGGTCTACTACCTGATATTCCGCGAAGGAAACTACTCCTCTGCGACCACTGTAAACGCCGCCGGCTTCCTCACTTGGGATAAGTTCTATCAGGCCATCTCTCAGTGTACGATCTTCATCAACCATATCGACCTGATGAAGGAGTACAACAACAAAGGACCCGAAGAACTGGCCCGCATCAAGAAGCAGATGAAGGCCGAGGCTAAATTCCTCAGGGCATATTACTACTACTGTCTCATCCGCCAGTACGGTCCTGTCTACATTTGGATGGATTCGGAAGGGAATCCGGTCACTCCGGACATCAAGGCGGACGGTACCAAGATCGAGCGCAACACTATGCAGGAGTGCTTCGATTTCATCCTCGCGCAGCTCGATGAGGCTATCTCCGAACTCCCCGTGCACGTGGGAGATTACGGCGAAATCGCGCAGGACTGGCAGGGCCGCGCCACCAAGGGCGCCGCTATGGCTGTCAAATGCCGTGTGGCTATGATGCAGGCTTCGCCTCTCTACAACGGCCAGAACAACACCCACCTCTACGACGACTTCGTGAGCAAATCCAACGGCAATCATATGATGCCAACCACCTACGACGCCACGAAGTGGGACTACGCGGCCGCTGCGAACAAGGCCCTTATCGACCTTGCGGACAAGGATGGCGAGTATGCCCTCATCACTGATGCCAGTGAGAGCACTGATCCGATGCAGAAAGCGGCCGACAACTACCAGGCCATCTTCCAGAAGCCCTGGAACAAGGAAACCATCTGGGGATGGTGGAAGCGCGAGTCGTCCGAGTACGGATCCTACCTCGCCGGCGCAGGCCAGATTATGTGCTGCGCGCTCGCCCCTCAGATCGAAGGCGTGGGCGGTTATGCCGGCATCACCCCGTCGCTCAAGCTCGTGGATGCTTTCCCGATGCAGGCGACCGGCCGTTACCCGCTTCAGCTCGGCAATATGTACCAGAAGACCAACGGCCGTCTGGACTACTCCAAGCCGAACGTGGACCCGCTTTCCGGCTATCAGGCCGAAGGCTGGAAGGAAGGTTACAAAGTCCCCGTGAACGCCGACTGGGCGCCCGCATTCAAGGCGCACGTCAGCACCACGGGCCGTGACGCCCGCTTCTACCAGTGCATAGTGCCGAACGGTTTCCCCTGGCCGAACGAGAACAAGAAGAAGTTCTTCACCTGCTACAACAACAGCGAGTGTACTTCTCCGTTCAGGACCTCGGGCGACTCGAACCGCGCGGGCTATATGTGGCGCAAGTGGTACCCGACCAACAGGCAGCTGGACAACTGGCAGGCCTACCAGATGAGCGTGGTCTACCCGTCCATCCGTCTGGCCGAGATTTATCTCAACTACGCCGAGTGCCTCGTGGAGAAATCCACCCCGGATCTGACCACCGCCTGCGTGTATCTCAATAAAGTCCGCAACAGGGCTGGCCTCAATAACATCGAGGTGGCCTATCCTGGAATCGACGGAAAGAAGGAGCTCCTCCGCGAAGCCATCAGGATGGAACGTATGGTGGAGCTCAACGGCGAAGCCGTGCGCCACTACGACGCAGTCCGCTGGATGATCGCTCCCGAGGAGTACACCACGGAGAACTGGACCCTGCACTGCAGCGCCACCACCTACGAGGAGTCGTGGGAGAGGGTTCCCGACGATTACCCGGGAGGCAAGCCTACCTTCACTGAAAGGGATTACCTCTTCCCGATCTATTCCGGACACCTCGCACAGATGACCAATATGACCCAAAATCCCGGATTCTGATGATGAAAAAGACAATTATACTTCTGGGCCTCGCAGCCCTCTTCGCGACAGCCTGCCACGACTACCGCGACGACTATATGGTTTCGGATTCGGTGTATCTGCGCAGCGCGGACGCCACTCTGATAATGGAGTATTCGGTCTACGATGCCGTGAATCGCGTCGGTGTGATCAAGGCCGGCAAGGGCTTTGAAGGCTGCACGGTGACACTCGCAGTGGACAACTCCCTGGTGGGAGACTACAACTACGAAAACAGCACCGATTTCGTGCCGCTTCCCAAGTCGCTCTACAACGCATCCGCGATTGACGGCAAGACTCTGACCTTCGCGGCAAAGGACTCCCGCGTTTTGGTGGACATAGTCTGGGATCCGGCTGAAATGGTGGCTGAAATGAGCAGCACGCCGGACAAATATGTGATTCCGATCTGCATCAAGAGCGCTTCTATCGACATTCAGGAAGCGAAGAAGATGCTGCTCGTAAGGCCCGTTATGGCCACACTCGCCCCGCGTGCCACTTCGAATCCCGTCACCTGCAAGGAGAACAACACCGCCACGGTCAAGCTCGGTCTGGTGCTCAGCACTCCGATAGACACCAAGGACGTCACCGTGAAGCTCGCCTTCGCTCCGAGGGCCTTCTCCGCCGACGGAAAGGACTATGCGGCGGCTCCGAACGGATCGGTGAAACTGCGCAAGGAAAGTGTCGTGATCCCCGCCGGTGTGTCGGAAATCGATTTCCAGGTGGACCTGGATATGAACGGAGTCACCTCCGATTTTGTGGGCGGCGACATCACCATCACCGGAGTTGAGGTCCGCAAGACTTCCAACCCGGACAAGGCCCGCGCCGACGAATCGGACGAGGAGGTTATCAACTTCCTTCCGGTCACCGTGAATTCGATGGCGGTACTCGTGAAAAAGACCAAGCAATGAGACTGAAGCTGCCTGCAATACTCCTGGCCGCTTTGGCCCTGGCTTCGTGCAATTCCGCCACTGTGAAGCAGTTGCGGGAGGAGAACGAAGCCCTGAAGGCCGAGAACCATAAGCTCGAGCTCGAGAGGAACGCCTATGCCGCCCAGGTGGACGAGATCTACCGTCTGCCGCGGGCTCCGAAGGTAGTCCAGCAGCCGCCCGTCCTTTTCACGGACCTGCTGCTGTGCTACGGGGGGAGCCCGAACCGCGGCGAAATGGGCGTCTGGGACGCCGACCGTTTCGCCGCGTCGGTCACCTGGACCGACCCTGAGGGCCGTGAGCGCTGGCTGTTCGACGCCTTCCTCGCGATCGAACCGCGCCTGTGGGGCCGCGCCGGCGAGCCCGTAGACGTGGCCCTGGCCTGCGAGGATATGGGAGGAATGAAGATGAGCGGGCACAAGGAGCATTGGCAGGAGCTGATTGATTTCTGGATGAAGCCCGGTTCGGGCTTTGCGGCGCTGGACGAGGCGATAGGGCGCGCGGCGCAGCGCATAGGTGAACCGCCGTACAAGCGGAAGGTGGTGATGAACCTGCCGGACGCGATACTGCACGAATATTTCGAGCTGCTGGATTCGCGGACGAAGTACTGGGGGTCGATAGGCGGCAGGGAGCTGGATTTCGCTGACCCGGCCGACCGTTTTGCGGCTTGCCGCTGGTATATCGACACTATGAACGCGGCCTTCGAGGCGGCGGGCTTCAAGCACATCGAGCTTATCGGCTACTACGTGCATTCGGAGGAGATCCCGACCCTCACGCGCGGATGGCGCTGGCCGTGGAAGAAGCTCAACGAATACCTCCCGTCCGTGGCTTCGTACCTCCACTCGCAGGGGCAGTACCTGACCTGGATTCCCTACCGCGAGGCGGCTTCGTACGACCGCACGGAGGAGCTTGGGATCGACTACACCTGGATGCAGCCCAACTACTACTGGGAAGGCGACCGCTACCCGTTCGAGGCTTCTATGAAGATGATTACGGACAACGGCATCAGTATGGAGTTCGAGTTCGACGACCGCCTGACTATGGGCTCACGCCCCGGGCAGGAGCAGCGCCGCCGCTTCTACCTCTATATGGACCACGCGAAGAGCTCGGGCCTTTACGGCAGCCGTTCGTTTGCATATTACCAGGATAAGGACACCATACGCCACCTTCGCGACGCGCAGGATCCGGAGGCCAGGAAGGTCTACGACGACCTGTGCTCCTTCGTGGCGCTGAATCCTCTCAGAAAGAAAATAGTCAAATGACCGTTAACCGAATGATAACAGCTTTTTTGATTGCCGCGGCGATGTGCGTTTCCTGCGGCGGGGAGCAACCGTCGGAGCCTTCTGGCGGCGGCGGAAAGCCCGTGGCGAATATCATCATAGGCGACGTGGGAAACAATTATGCGGATGTGTCGGTGAAGCTGATCCGCGCCACCACGGCGTGGCTGCTGCCCCTCCCGGAGGATGAAACTGCCCCGGCCGCATCCGCAGTGAAGGAGTCCGGCGTGGCTTTTCCGGCCGGAAACGGTAGGCTGACGGACCTCAAGCCGTCCACGGCGTATGTGCTCTACTATTGCCCGGAAGGGGAGGACGGCACTCTCGGGAGCGTGTCCTCGGCCGCCTTCCGCACGCTGAACGTGGAGCCGTATGCGTGGGAGAAAGCGCGCACGGACATCCCGTTTTTCGCGGATCTCGCGCTGATCTATGGCGGCAGCACCCGCACCCCCAGGGACTGGGACGTGGACCGCATACGCACGCACGTGACCTGGACCGACCCGAATACGAAGGAAGAGCAATGGCTGTTCGATGCCTTCCTCGCGCTGGAGATGCGCAATATGTCCTACGAGGAACCGCGCGCGCTGACCATAGGCATAAAGGACTGGACGGACAATTCCATCCCGATGAAGGCCGGCCGGAAGCAGGAGGCTATGGAATTCCTGGACTACTGGTTTGCGGAGGGCAACGGTTTCCGGGCGCTGGATCAGGCAGTCGGCGAGGCGATCGACCGCATAGGCCCTCCTCCCGTATCACGAAAGGTGATAGTGATGATGCCGGACATCCCGGCCCACGAGCGCTATAATATGATGGAAACGTCCACCACCTACTGGGGCGACGTAGGAGGCAGGTCGCAGGATTTCGCCAACCCTTCGGACAGGGTGGAGGCCTACTGCTGGTTCGTGGACGAAGTGCGCGCGCGTTTCGCTGAAGCTGGCTTCCAGAACATAGAACTCGGCGGCTTCTACATTATGAGCGAGGAACTTGCGTCTATGCGCTCGGGCGTGGGCGGCCACGGCGGCGACACCATCGACGGGCAGCTGCGCGACGGTTGGGAGGTCAAGGCCAAGGCGTGGGACGACATTTTCCCGGCCGTGTCCAACTACATCCACCGCTACAAAGAGGCGGTCGTGTGGATCCCGTACCGCGCCGCGGCGGGCTTCCGTTACTGGAAGGACTTCGGCATCGACTATGCCTATATGCAGCCCAACCGCTTCTGGGACACCAATAACGTGAACCCTATGTCTTCGTTCTTCTATCAGATTTCCACTTATCAGCTCAATATGGAGCTTGAGTTCGACGACCGTCTGATGAGGCATCCGGTGGACGCTTCCGATTCGTCCTACAAGGAAGGCGAGGACTACAACACCTACCGCGCCCGCTGGCGCGAGTACATCGACGGTATGCAGAACGCCGAGGTCTACGGCCACAAGCAGCTTGCCGTGTATATGGGAGGCAATTCCTTCAACAACCTCCGCCAGAGCTCGGACTACGAAGAGAGGGCTCTGTTCAACGAATTCTGCCGCCTGATAGCGGGAGATCCCCTGAAAGAAACCAACAGATAACACTATAACAGTATGAAAAGATTAATTGCTTTTATGATGGCAGCCGCGGCGATCCTCGCCATTGGCTCCTGCAAGCAGATCCCCGAGGAGCCTTCTACTCCTGAGGACAGCACTCCTATCTTTGAGATCGACGATCTCGAGGCTCTTTCCGCCGAGGCGGGCACATTCTCCGTAGGTGTGACCACCAACGTGGACTTTACGGTGGAAATCCCCGATGAGGCCACCTGGCTGAGTTATGTGGAAACCAAGTCGGCTGAGGCTCCCGATGTGCTGGCGGCCGCTCCTTTGAAGAAAGAAGTCGTGTTCTCCAGGACGCTCAACGAGGCGGACGAGATGAGGCAGGCCCGCGTCAAGTTCCTTGATGCGCAGGGCGAGCAGCTCAAGGCCCTCACCATCATCCAGAAAGCCGGCGGCGGAATCGAGTTCGAGGTCGCCAAGCCGGACGATGTCCCCGTCAGCGGCGCCACCATCACCCTGGCAGTCACATCCAACGTGCCTTACGAGGCGAAACCCGAGGTGGATTGGATTACCGTGAAGAGCGTAAGCGCCACGGCCACAGAGATCGAGGTCGCTTCGAATGCGACGGTCGAGCCGCGCGACGGCAAGATCAACTTCGTCCGCGAGGGCACCGATAAACTCATAGGCGAGGTGACCCTGCACCAGATGGAGCCGAACGTTGTCCTTATTGCTCCCGATCAATCAATCGGTTTTGATGATATTGCCTGGGCGAATCTCACATATGCCGCCCTTGAGTCCGGCCCTGTCGAAATCGTTCTTGCTAAGGGTACCCACAAAGGTGATTTCGTTGTCCCTTCAACAGGAGTTCCTCTCACCATTACAGGTAACGGAGTCGCAACTTTGGACGGAACGATCGAAATCGACGGAGCCTCTGTGACCGTGAAGGATCTGACCATCGCTCCTTCCGGGGAAGGCAGCCTCCCTATTTTTGAAACTGGCTACAATTACCAGCACGGTATCTTTGTCCACAAAGCCGGCCACGGAGTCCGCATTGAGAACGTCAATATCGATATGAGCAACCTCGCATCCGATGCGACCGGTATCTTCCTCCTCTCCGAGGGCGATAAGGCCAATGTCGCCGATGTGGTGAAGAACAGCACTGTCGACGGCGGCAGCGCCGGACACCGTCTGCTGCAGGCCTATGGCGCGAAGGCGCACATCACAGGCAACACCTTCAAGAACCCGTATTCGAGCTACGCTATGCGCATCGGCGATAAGGGTGGCGACATCCTCCTTGCCAGCAATATCTACGAAGGTAATGCGGACTGCGCGGTGCATTTCAACAACCTTTCCGAGTCCGTCATCACTCTCGGAAACGGCTCCAAGGACAACAACAAGTTCAACGGCACCTTCGGGATGCAGTACAAGGCCAACTCCGATGTGGCTGCAGCAGCTTCGGCCAACACCTTCGCTCCGCCGGTATCTTATGCCGACGGCCTCGTGTCGCCTATCGTAGATCCCAATGCACCTGCTACCCTGACCCGCGTGTGGGGCTACTACAACGGCTCGAAGGGCGAGTGGGACGATGCCATCATCTCTCCGAGGAGCAACGAGAACTGGAACCGCAACGGTATCATCTCCGGCGACTATGTGTATGTGCCTATCTGCGGCTCCACGGACGACAAATACGGTGTGGCGGTGTTCGAACTGCTCACAGGCGAGTATGTCCGCACCATCACCACCGGCTTCACCAAGGAAGGCACCTTCTGGACCTGCGGCATCGTGAAGATGCAGGGCGAAGAAGCCGACGTCATCTATGTCTGCAATATGGCTATGACCAACGACAGCAAGACTGAAGACCTGGTGGTCTACCGTATGATCGAACCCGACTCCGAGGGAGTGCCCACGGCGGCCCAGGAGGCTATGCGTTACACCGTTCCGAAGGGAGAACGTTATGGAGACAAGATTACGGGCCTTGGCACCGATGCCGACGGCCTTCTGATGCTGGTGTCGTTCTACGACAATAAGGACGCCCACACCTATCGTCAGCAGGTCGAGTTCCGTATCACCGACGGCGTGGTCAATTCCACCCCGGATAACCTTTCCGCCGCGCTTGTCGGCCAGGGCGGATCCGTGACCGGCGGCATCTATGTGCTGGCGACCACCGGCGGCGGCGCTTCCGTGACCGGACCCAGCATCACCCGTCAGGCTATCTATGGCTCCAACTTCGATATGAGGTTCGCAGTGGGCTGGTATTGGGGCGATCATTCCGACCAGTGGTACAACTGCCTTATCGACGACACCTCCAACTGGAATGATGATCCGGGTTCCATCCTGACCAATGTCGGATGCTACGACGACTGCTGCCTCGATCCGCACCTGTTCTGGGCGGGCGGAATGCGCTATCTGACCTACACCGTGGTGAAACAGGAGGCGGAGTCGCGCTCCAGCGGCTATGTCCGCGTGGTCCGCGTTCCCGACGCCTCCGGCACCTCAGCGTACTTCGTGCTCAATTTCCTGTGGGCTGTCCGCGAGGATGCCTCCGCATTCCAGCGCTATCCTATCGGTGATCCTGACGACTTCAACGCCGTCGGTCACGAAGGCACCAACAAGACCGGCTACTGCGACATCGCCTACAAGGGCGACGACGTCTACGTCCTCGCCGGCGTCACCAGCACCGGAATGTCGTTGTTCAAGGTTGAATAGCGTGGGGGCTAACTGTTTGATACACAGCGATTTGTTAAAATTAGGTCTCCCGTTTTCGGGAGACCTAATTTCGTTAATTGCCGCTAGATCAGGCACTTAGCCCCCACGACAGATAATCAGATCAGCGACAGGGCGACCTCCATCATATTGGTGAAGGTGGTCTGGCGCTGTTCGGCGGTGGTTTTCTCGCCCGTGAGGATGTGGTCGGAGATGGTGAGGATGCCGAGGGCGCGGTTGCCGCTGCGGGCGGCGTTCATATAGAGCGCAGCTATCTCCATCTCCACCGCCAGGACACCCATCTTGATCCAGCCTTTGGTGTTCGGGTTTTCACGGTAGAACAGGTCGGACGAGACCACATTGCCCACCATATAGTTCAGCCCCATATCGTCGCAGATATCAGCTGCTTTACGCAGCAGGTCGAAGTCGCCGATAGGG
>JAFYIK010000112.1 GCA_017538685.1 Bacteroidales bacterium
CAGTCGATGCCGCGCGGGTCGGGGGAGTCGTAGTGCACATAGCGGTAGCCATACTTGCGAAGCGCGGGCATCCGGACCAGCGCCTTAAGGCACCCGGCGTTCTCCACCTCGCACAGTCCGACGACGGAAGGCGGTTCGCCCAAAGAATCGGAGAGGGCGAGAACGACCTTCGCGATTCCGCGCGTCTTAGCGGCAAATCTTGAAGGGGTCCAGCGATACCGACCTCCCGGGGTGAACGGATCTCCCGGATAATCCTCAACGGTGTCGAAGTAGTTTTCTACATTCCAGAACGCTATGTCCTGGGCGGCCCCGAAAGGAGCGGCAAAAAGCAGAAGGCACAGAAGCGCCTGAAGTCTCATAGTCTGTTTCATAGGGCGAATATGCGGATTATTTCCTAAATTTGCACGCACTTAAAAGAAGAATCTATGTCTCTCAAATGCGGAATAGTCGGACTCCCGAACGTGGGTAAATCCACCCTTTTCAACTGCGTCAGCTCAGGTAAAGCCCAGAGCGCCAATTTCCCGTTCTGTACGATAGAGCCTAATCTTGGCTCCACGAACGTGCCGGACAAGCGCCTCGAGGTGCTGAGCGATATCTGCAAGCCCCAGCTGACCATCCCGGCGACCGTGGATATCGTGGATATCGCGGGCCTTGTGAAAGGCGCAAGCAAGGGAGAAGGCCTGGGCAACCAGTTCCTCGCCAACATCCGCGAGTGCGACGCGATTCTGCACGTCCTCCGTTGCTTCGACGACGGAAACGTGGTGCACGTCGACGGTTCGGTGGATCCGGTGCGCGATAAAGAGGTTGTGGACACGGAACTTCAGATCAAAGACCTCGAAACCGTGGAGGCAAGGCTGGCAAAAGCCGACAAAGCAGGCAAGGCCGGCGATAAGGAAGCCGCGAAATTGGCCGCCTTGCTGACCCGCTATCGCGAGGCTCTCCTTCAGGGTCGTTCGTGCCGCAGCGTGAGCCTGCTGAATGATGAAGAAACGGCCCTTGCGCACGATCTGTTCCTGTTAACTAACAAACCTGTTATGTACGTCTGCAACGTGGACGACGCTTCCGCCGTGAGCGGAAATGCCTACGTGGATGCCGTCCGTGAAGCGGTAAAAGACGAGAATGCGGAGATACTTATCATATCCGCCAAAACCGAGTCGGAAATCGCCGAGTTGGAAGACTACGAAGAGAGGCAGATGTTCCTAGAGGAGATGGGTTTGGAAGAATCCGGCGTGGTTCGTCTGATCCAGGGCGCATATCACCTCCTCGGCCTTCAGACCTTCTTCACCGCGGGTGCGGACGAGTGCCGTGCGTGGACCATCCACAAAGGCGACAAGGCGCCTCGCGCGGCAGGCGTCATCCATACCGACTTCGAGCGCGGCTTTATCCGTGCGGAGGTCATCAAGTACGACGATTTCGTCGCGCTGAAGACCGAAGCCGCCTGCCGCGCGGCCGGCAAGATGGGAATCGAGGGCAAGGACTACGTCGTCCAGGATGGCGACATAATGCACTTCCTGTTCAATGTCTGAGGTCAGGGCAAAGAAGGCGCTCGGCCAGCACTTCCTGACCGACCAGAGCATCGCGCGCTCGATAGTGGATGCGCTGTCTGAAGACGGCGTGCGCGACGTGCTGGAGGTCGGCCCTGGAATGGGCGTGCTGACACAGTATCTGCTTCAGCGGCCGGACATAGACCTGAAAATGGTGGAGCTGGACGGCGAGTCGGTGGCGTACCTGATGCGCCATTTCCCCGGTATGGAGGGCAAACTCCTGGAGGCAGACTACCTGAAGCTGGACCTCCATAAGATATTCTCCGGGAAGTATCGCGTAATCGGCAATTTCCCGTACAACATCTCCTCGCAGATCTTTTTCAAAATCCTTGAAGACAAAGATCTTGTTCCCGAGGTTGTCTGTATGATACAGAAGGAGGTGGCGGACCGCATCGCCGAGCCGCCGGGAAGCAAGACCTACGGCATCCTTTCCGTGCTGCTTCAGGCGTGGTACGACATAGAGTATGTGCTGAGCGTCGGCCCCGGCGCTTTCAATCCTCCTCCAAAGGTCAAGTCCGCCGTCATCAGGCTCAGGCGCAACGGTCGCACTGAGCTCGGCTGCGACGAAAAACTCTTCAAACAGGTCGTCAAGACTGCCTTCAACCAGCGCCGCAAAACTCTTCGCAACGCCCTCAAGCCTCTCCTCAAAGAAGGCGCGGACACCTCCGACCCCATCTTCGAATTAAGGGCCGAGAAACTTGGTGTCGAGGATTTCGTGCGGCTGACGGAGATGATCAGCCGGCAATAAACTGGGCGACCCAATCTTGATCGATACGGACCAGGCCCTGGGCTTTTTCGCGAAGCACGGGGTTGCGCTCCACTATGCCTACGCAGTCGGAATAGACGTTGTAGCCTATGACCAGCATCTGCATCTCGCCCTTTTCGGGGTAGGTGAGGGTGATTTCACCGTCGGAACCGTCCATTTTGAGGAACTTCAGAGAAACGTCTTTTTTCAGTTCCTGCGCCGTGACGTATTTGCAGAGTTCCAGAGCGATGTCGTCCAGCCCCGCGTCGAAGACCTTCACCTTTTCCACCAGCTCGCCTATCGACGAAACCAGTCTGCAGGTGTAGCCCTCCAATCCGTCGGAGTTCAGCCCCGCCGAAGTGTAAGCTATCAGCAAATGCGCGGAAGGGTCGTGATAGAGCACGGGCTCGGGAACCAGGCTTTCCGTCCCGCAGCGCGGGCAGTGGCACACGAACAGAGATCCGTCTTTCACGCTGTCTTTCAGCGAAGGATTCTGGGCTACGTTGATGCTTCTCACATCCGGAGCGGCGAACTCGCTCCCGCATTTAGGGCATATCATAGGTCGGTGGTAAATACAAAATTGATTTCGTAAGGTTTGTCGAACAGTTCCGTGTTTCCCCACACATAAGCGGCCGATACTCCTATTCTGAAATTGTAGGGAATGAACCACAAATTGCCGAGGACGACC
>JAFYIK010000113.1 GCA_017538685.1 Bacteroidales bacterium
GAAGGGCGCCCGGAGGGGCGCCCTTCAATTATGTTGAGCTTGTAGATTACAGCTGCTTGATCTTGACGTGGAAGTTCACGAATTCCTTGCCCTCTTCGAAGCTGTAGGTACCGTAACCATCGGCATTCTTGTCATTGTAGACACCGTTGTCGTAGTCAAGGTAGTGGTCGATGCAGAGAGGAATGTCAACCTCGATGTCACCAGCGGCGTTATCAGCGAGGAAGGTGATCTTACCGGTGGAGGTGCAGGTGTAGTGCGTACCGAAGTTGAAGGTGAAGTCCTGACCATTCAGTTTACCCTTCAGGCTCTGGATAGCGTTGGCACCGGTACCGAACGGGAAGAAGCCATTCTCAGCGTCATACCAACCGACAACGATCTGGTACTTGCCATAGTCAGCGACCGGGAGGATCTTGGCCTTCGGGTTGGCCTTGGTGATTTCGTTCTTGTCAGTCAGGATGGTCACGATGTCGAGGCTGTCAGCCGGGCTGAACTCAGGAACATCGGTACCAGGCATACGGTTGAGCTCGGTCTTGCGGCCGGTGACGGACACAATCGGGTTCGGGGTCACAAGCGTGAACTTGATCTTCTCACCGACTGCAACGCCACCCTGCTTCAGCTGGGCCTCACCGTAGACGGTACGACCATCATAGGTCTGCCACTGGAGGACGGAACCGGTATCGGCAATCTTCTTGTCGCCAGCGGCGATCGGAATCGCGTTCATAGCGGTCGTGGAGATAGCGCCGTTCGGAGCCAGACGGTTCGCAGGAGTCTTGGTATCGAACTCATACTTGAAGGTGAAGTCGACGGTCAGGTTGTTGTCCGGGGTCTCCTTGGAGAGTTCGAAGTACTTGTTCATATGGATGTCATCCAGCGAGTAGTTGCCACCACCGATGATAGCACCCGTGACAGGAATGACATTGCCTTCCTGGACGTACGGAGTAGGAACGAGGGTGATGTTGAACGCGCTGAGGTCAACACGCATCGTGTAGGTGTAGGTGACACCGAAGACGGTGAGCGTACCGGTAATCGTGTACTTCTTGCCGAAGGCACCGGTAGGAGCGGTGATGACGAGCGTGGAGTTATCCTTGTGGGAAGCAACGGCGAAGTTCACAGCAAAGTCGCCGACACCACCCGGTCCTGCAGGCAGGTATGCACCGGTCTCATCCTGGACATTGGTGATCACGAAGCCGGCGTTGGCGTTACCTCTGGCACCGTCAGCGAAAGCGTCGAAGAACGTATCGTTGTTGTTGGCCTTCGGGATCTGGGCGTAGAGCGTCGGATCCGCGTCGTAAACCTTCTGCATAACACCCGCGAGCTTCACGGTCACGTTGTTGGTCATGGAACCGTCACCAGTGTAGGTACCGAGGTCGAGAGCCTTGTTGGCCGGCTTCTTACCGACGGTCACGGTCATCGTGTAGTTCGTGCTGACATAGTTAGCATCAACATAGTCGTGGGAAAGTTTGACCTTTCTCTCGGCGGTCGTGTAACGGAACGCGTTGGCAGGATAGTTGACGGTCGCGAGGTTGACGTGCTCGTTGGCGAGGTAGGCAACCGGGATAGCGACCTGCGGCTGGGCACCGACACCCGGGAGGGCCGGGCCTTCACCAGGAACGAAGTTGAAGCCGGCGGCAGGGACCTTGATGTTCTCCGGGGTCACGAGGGCCTCGTCATCAACCTTAGCATAGGTATTGTTAGCACCTTGCCACTCGAAGGTCTCACCCTCGATGACGGCGGCACCACCATCGGCCTCGACGACAACATAGCGCTGCGTGAAGGCGTTGGAAACCTGGGTACCGAACATAAGTTCGATATTCACGTCGGCGTGGTTGGTGTACTGCTTCTTCGCATCGGCGAGCTTGGCAACATCCATCTTGATGGTGTTGGCAGCCTCGTCATACTTGAACTTCGGAGCAGCGGTAGCAAGGGCGCCCTGGGTCGTGAAAGGAGCCTGCTTCGTAATCTTGATCGTAGGGGTAATCAGGGCCTCATCGACACCGAAGAGTTCGGCAAATTCCTCAACCGTGTATGCACCGTTGACGAGAACCTCGAGGCCGTCGCCGAAGGTACGCTCGGAGGTCTCATACTCGTTGTAAGGAACCTCGAGATCCGGAGCGGCACCACCGAAAGCGCCCCACTGGTCACCATCCCAAAGGGCATAGTTAGTAAAGAGATCGGTAGCTACCGGAGGAACCTCAATATTGAAGAAGGTGGTAGCAACAGTGCTCAGAGGAAGTTCCACATCTTCCTCTTCCTCATCTTCGCTCTCAACAACCAGCGTGTCGGAGATAATAAGGGAAGCATAAGCACTGTTAGTCCACGCAGGCCATGCTCCGCCCAGGACCGCAGGACCGATTTGGTTGACCCACAGGTCGAAGTACTCGGACACATCCGCCTTCACATAGATGTCACCCTCGTCGTTGTAATCGATAATCTCTGCGAGGAAGTAGAGATTGGACAAAGACTGAGCCCAGGCCGGAAGATTGACAGTCTTAAGACGGATATAGGCAAAAGCGTTCTCAGCGAGCCTTGCAGCAGCATCAGCCGGAGTAACGTTGAACTCGGCGAGAATCACGGCGGACTGCTCGGCGACGGTGTTGCCAAGACCATCCGTCAGGACATAAGCCTGAACCCTGTCAGCATCCATATTGTTGACACCAGCGCCCCACCAATCGGTCGGGAGTTTGACGATGCTCTGGACACCACCGACGACCTGCATTTCAAGGAGGGAGAAGAGGGAAAGGATCATCGCGGAGAGCTCACCGATCGCCTCATCGTATTCTTCCTTGGAAACAAACTCGTCCTTCAGGGCGTCGACCTCAGCCTTGACGGCTGCGACGGCGTTCTGGGCGATTGTCTTGGCCTCAGCCTCGGTCACATAGTCGCTCTTGATCGCGTCAATCGCGCTCTGGAGCTGCGAAATAGCGGTCTTGATGCCGGAGATGTCGCCACCCTGGCCAGAGACGGTCGATGCGAGACCTTCAAGGCTCGAGATAGCGTTCTGGAGCCCCTGGACGGTGCTCTGGAGCGCGGAGATCTCGGTGTTCAGATCCTTGATCTCGTTTTCGTAGTCCTTGGTACAGCTAGTGTACGCAAGGGATGCGCCCGCTGCAAGAGCGAACACAACTACCATTCTCAAAAATTTTTTCATAGAAGGAATGATTAAAAAAAGTTAAACTAAAATATAGTAATTATTTCCTAATTAAGTACTTACACACGCACGAAGGACCATCTCGGCCCGTCAGGGTGCAGTATGGGCATAACCCACAACGCACAAAGGTATGCAGATTTTTTTACTTATGCAACATCTTTTCTTTATTTTTTCTTACCTACAGCCGCTTCCAGTAAATATTCCGCACTCCTTAAAGATGCTTTTCCGGGGCCATCCGTTGCATCGTTCCAGACATTTTCCCGGGATTTCTGCGCAGATCGCCCCGACCCCTATAATATATAAGGTAAAGCGCAGGTTTTTTTCGGTTTTTTTTGATTTCGGCTTTGAGAATAAATCTAAATTGTTTAGATTTGCACCGATAATGGTTTATCAGCTATTGCCTAAACGAACGTTATTAAAGTTAAATACTATAAATTTACCGTTATGAAAAAGATTCTTTTGACTCTGTCAATGATTTGTCTTTCCCTCGGTGCCTTCGCGCAGAACGAGTTCTACCCGGATTGGTATATCCAGCTCCAGGGTGGTGCCGGTCACACCGTCGGTGAGGCCAACTTCACCAAGCTCATCTCCCCGGCCGCCGCGGTTTCCCTGGGTTACCAGTTCACCCCGGCCTTCGGCCTGCGCGGCAACGTCGCCGGTTTCCAGGGCAAGGGTGCTGCGATCACCGATGCAGCGGTTGACATCTACAAGTTCAACTACCTGCAGGGCGCTCTCGACGCCGTTTTCGATCTCCGCAACGCTTTCGCCGGTTACAAGGATCGCGTTTTCAACCCGTACCTCTTCCTGGGTGTGGGCGCCAACTACGCTTTCAACAACGGTGCTGACGTCAACAAGCTCCCTACGGTCAACAACTACTGGGCGGACAAGTCCGTCAGCCCGGTCGGCCGTGTCGGTCTCGGTCTTGATTTCAAGGTTGCCGACGGTCTTTCCCTCGGTATCGAGGCTGCTGAGAACGTCCTCAACGACAACTTCAACTCCAAGTCCGGCGACGTCGTTGACCACCAGATCAACGCCCTCGTGGGCCTGAAGTATATGTTCGGCGCCGCGAAGCGTAAGGCCGCCGAGGCCGCGGCC
>JAFYIK010000013.1 GCA_017538685.1 Bacteroidales bacterium
AAAATCACAGTAAGTCTTGCCGATACGACTGTAGTTATTGCTAAGGCAAATATGTACAATGCGAGCAAAGACAAGAGCGTCAAGTACCTTTCCGGTACTGCAGAATGTTCTGTAACTGTTCAGGCTGAGGCAATTGTGGTCCCTGATCCCGTCGAATTCGATGTTAACGCAACTCTCTTTACGGTGACTGGTTCAGGCGCGGAAGAGACGGCTACCCTGACATCCGGAGATGTTACAATTACCGTTGTAAAGGGAACTGGAACAGCATTCCGCACAAGCGATACCGATCACGTGCGATTCTATCAGAATGTTACGGTTACAGTTTCTTCTGCCGCACATACTATTTCGAGTATTGAGTTTACCTGCACCGAGGCCAAGTATGCAACAGCACTTGCGACGTGTACATTCTCGAAAGGTAATGTCGCTGCAGACGGAACAAAGGCGACGATATCCAATGTCTCCGCGGACGCTACTACTGCTGCCATGAGTGCGCAGACTCGAATCAACCACATTAAGGTTGTCTACGAGAAATAATCTCTAATCCCATATTAAATTTCAGCCCGACGGTTTCCGCCGGGCTGATTTTGTACATAGAAAGGCCTTCTGGTGTACGAAATGGGTGATTAAGAGGGTTTGGTACACCAGAGGGCCTTCTGGTGTACGAAATGTGCGGTTTACGGATTGACGAGTATCTGCGAGCACAAAATGCGGGAGCCTGGTGAGCAGGTGGCGCGGACTTTAACGTAGCGGGCGGTGAGGTCCAGGCCGTCGGCGAGGACGAGGTCGGACCAGCAGTCGTGAAGGTCGTTGGGCCAGCCTTCACCCGCGACTGTGGCGGCGTGCTGGTAGCAGTGGCCGTTGTCCGAGACGAGCACCTCGAAGCTCTGCGGGAGGGAGACGCCGGCGGAGCGGCAGTCGAGGAAGAGGCCGGCGACGCTGGTAATGCGCCGATTCGAGCCGAGGTCCACGACCGTCTCCATCTGCGGGCCGTAGTCGGTCCAGCCCGGGTCGGACGGGTCTTCAGCGGGAGCGCCCTCGAGCAGCAGCCCTTCGAGTATCTTCCACTTGCGGTCGCCGGCCTGCCAGTCCACATAATTCTGCCAGGCGGCGTTGGAGTACAGCGGCTGCCCCAGTGGCATAGGGGAGCCCGGTTTGTCGAAGATGCCGGTCACGGCGAAGCTGATTATGCGGTCCACGCCGGCCTGGCTGACGCCCACGATCTGCGAAAAGTAGCGCCCGAACGCGGCCGGGATGAGGGTGGAGTACCAGCTGTTGTCCGCGCGGTCCCAGGTGAACGATTCCACGTTCGCCCACAGCTCTATCCCGCACTTCGAGTGGATCTCGCCCAGCGTCTTGAAATGCTCCTTCATCGCGCGCATAGGGAACTTTTCGCGCACGCAGCCGATTTCGTCCTGGTAGGCGATTATGTCCACCTCGAGCTTGTAGATCTGCTCGGCGAATTTGGGGCTGCTGAAATCGCTCGCGAAGATGCCGTAGGGGGAGATCATTATCTTCGCCCCGGGGGTGAGTTCGCGGGCGCGTGCCGCGACTTTGTTGACCCCTTCGATGCCCACGTCGGGCAGCCAGGGGATCATACATCCTTCCACCGGGAGATACCAGCCGTAGAACGACGGACGCTTGCCGTAGAGGGCGGCGAGTTCTTCGATCATCTCGCGCTGGCGCTGCACCACGAACGGATCGCCGAGGTCGTCAAGCTGGTTGCGGGCGTGGCCGCAGCTCATTATTATGTGCATCCCGAGGCTGTCCGCCGTGTCCATAACGGCGTCGATCGGGCTGCGGCGGCCTTCGGGATACCAGTGCTCCATCAGCGAGGAAGGGTAGATTGCCTTCCCTTCGTTGGCCACGGCCATAAACACGATGTAGTCCACTCCGATTTCGTGCAGCTCGGCGGTCTTGAGGGCCCAGAGTTCCGGATCGGTGTTGTCTATCCCGCGGGGATTCATATAAGTGTTGCGCTCATCCTGCCAGAAGAAGTTCATAAAAGTTCCAGTGACGGGTTTCACCTGCGCAAGGGCGCAGAAAGCGAGCAGCGAAAGGGCTGATGCGGTCAGAAATCGTTTCATAAAAAGATGCTTCAGTGTCAATGCAAAAATATGGAATAATCCCCAATTTTTACTAAATTTGAAAGCTATTGACAACAATAACTTAACAACACACATAATGAAACTCAAGAACTTATTTCTGGCAGTGATTGCAGCAGGTGCTGCACTCGTTGGCTGCGACCCTTCCGAAGTCATCGGTGATGCCTGGGAGGTGAACGCTGAAAGTGAAATCACCCTTAACAAAGAGGGTGGAAGCCAGTCTTTCAAAGTCACATCATCCTTTGACTGGAACGTCCGCGGCTTGGAAGAGGCCGACTGGCTGGACGTGCAGGTGGACGGCGAGTCCGTCACCGGCAAGGACGATGTCATCTCCGGCTCAAGCAAGGAGCACGAAGTGACTGTGGCCGCCCTTCCGAACTCCGGCAGGGACAGGACCGCGACCATCACCATCTTCGCTAACGTGAAGAATCAGGTGAGCGTGAAGGTGACCCAGCTCGGCGAGCAGGGAGACGGTGTGATCACAACCACCGTGGCCGGTATGCTCGAGAATCCCGTCAAGGGACAGCAGTATCGCCTCAGCGGAACCATCAGCTCAGTGAAGAGCGGACAGGACAAGAACGGTAACGACTACGCCGGCTTCGACCTCACTGACGCCACCGGAAAGATCTATGTCTATTCGCTCGCTGCCGCCAGCGTGGCCGAGTACAAAGACAAACTGCAGAACGGCGCCACCGCCACTGTCGTGGGCGAGTATGATTACTACGAGAAGAACTCGCAGCACGAACTCGTGAACGCCGTCATCGAGGCTTATGAGGCTCCCGCAACCGTGGATCCCAACGACGCCCAGGACGCCACCGTGGCAGACTTTATCGCCAAGGCCGACCCTGTGAACTACTATCGTCTGAGCGGCACCGTCAGCGAATTCGTGAGCGGAGCCACAAACGCCGGAAAGAAGTACATCGATTTCAACATTACCGATGCGACCGGAACCATCCTTGTCTACGGCGTGACCGACGAGTCGATCGCAACCTGGGAAGGCAAGATCAAGAACGGTTACAAAGTGGTCCTCAGGGGAAGGTATCAGTGGTATGAGAAGGACAAGAAGCACGAGGTGGTGGACGCCATCATCGACTCCGTGGAGGAAGTTGAGGCCCAGACCCAGGAAGTGAGCGGTCTGGTGGTGGCAGTCTCCAAGTTCGGCTTCCTCGTCCAGACCACGGACGGTATCGCTTATGTCTATGACAAAGACATCGAGGTTACTGTGAAGGTCGGTGATGAAGTCACCGTCAGCGGCGAGAAGACCGTCTACAACGGCATCGACGAGATCGAGAACTACACCGTCACCGTCAAGTCCAGCGGCAACGCCCTTCCGGAAGTGGAGGCGACCGAGCTGGATGCGGCTGCCTTCGATGCATATGAAAGCCCTATGTTCGGCCTCGTGAAGTTCTCCGGCAAGCTCACCAAGAGCGGAGACTATTACAACGTGGCAGTGAAGGATGCAACCCGCAAGGGAAGTCTCTCGAACCCCGTCAGCGTGACTGAGGATCTGCTCACCAAGTGGGTGGATGTCACCGGCTACTTCGTGGGTATCAGCGGCTCCAGCACCAAGTATCTCAATGTCATCGTCACCGCCCTCGCCCTCAGCGAAGACCAGCACGAAGATGACAACCAGGAGCCCGAGGACGCACAAGTCGGCGAGAACGAGGTTGGTTACGAGCTGACCAACGCGGAAATCAAGGCGGCCCTTGTGGAGAAAAACCAGAGCGGCAACAGCTACGGCGATATCGAGATTACCAGCGCAAGCGGCAAGTGGAGCGGAAATATGAGCCTGAGCAAGGACAACACGTTTGCTCAGCTCCGCAACAAATCCGGCTCTCATCTCAAGTCTCCGACCTTCGATAAGAACATCAAGAGGATCGTTCTCCGCATCAACGGAAAGACCATCGAAAGGACATTCTATGCGGTTCCTGCAGATACGACCGTTCCTACCTCCAGCGATGCCTACACCGCATCTCTTTGGGAGCACGCTTATGGCACCGCCAAGAGGGAGATCAGGGATGACGACCAGTCTCTCGTGATGACCTTGACCGCAGAGGCCAAGGACTTCATCCTCATCGCCGGTGACGGCGCTGTGTACATCGACAGCATTCTTGTAATCTGCGAGAAATAGTGCTCAAAAGATTCACATCCGCGCTTATCGCCCTGGCGGTCGCTTTTGCGGCCGCCGCGGCGGTTTCGTGCGAACTCCTCCAGCAGCAGGATCCGGACGACAATGGAACCGTCACCGTCAAGGAGAACTCTCTGAGCGTCACTAACGAGATTGTGTCGTACAAGGAGGGAACCCAGTTCCTGGTAGTCACTGCGTCGGCCGAATGGACCCTGACTCTAGATTTCGGTGAGGCGGAGGAAGAGTGGCTGACCGTGTCCGCGGAGGCGGGCCGCTCCGGCAGCAGGAAGCTCGTGATGGCGTGGAGCAGGAACGAAGAAGAAGATTCGAGGTCCTGCCTGATCACCCTGACTGTCGGTTCGGACGTGAAGACTCTGGAATTCGTCCAGAGGGGATATTCATCCACAGGCCCCGTCGGCCCGGTCGAAGGGCTCAATCCGGACCCCGTTCCGAATTGGCTCGAGCTTCCCGCGACCGACGATCCGGACCTGTATTTCTTCACGCACGATATGGAGCACGGCGGCAAGACGAAACGCAATTATTCGTTCTATCTCGATCCGCAGGCTCTAGTGGCAGTGTGGGTGGCCTATCCGCTCAACGATAATCTTGTCGGAAAGGGCTCGCGAACTGATGCCTGGGGGCTTGATCCCAAGGTGCCGAGAGAATACCAGGCGGTACTCTTCAGTGGTTTCAGAGGCTATGACCGCGGCCATCAGCTGCCTTCGGCCGACCGTTACGGTGCCGGCATCAATGAAACCACATTCTACGGCACCAATATGACTCCGCAATTGGGAACCCTGAACCAGAATGCCTGGGCGGCCCTTGAAGTAAAAGTCCGCACCTGGGCAAGCTCTTTCGACACGCTTTATGTGGTTACCGGCTGCGACATCAGAGGCTACACTAATACGGCAAGAGATAATGATGGTAAAGAAGTGGCGGTGCCGGTTGGTTACTTCAAGGCGCTTCTGGGCTTCAAGAAAGGAGGAACCATCGGTAACACCGCAAAACAGGGCGGTTACACCGCAATCGGTTTCTATTTCAACCACGAATACTACAACAAATCCGAGATTATGGACCAGTCGATGACCATCGACGACCTTGAAGATATGATGGACATCGACTTCTTCCCGAA
>JAFYIK010000114.1 GCA_017538685.1 Bacteroidales bacterium
ACTGGACCGTCGGCAAGTCTATGGGCATCGAACCCGTCATCCGGAAGCACATCGCCATTATGGACAAGTACGACCCCGAGAACCACATCAAGCTGCTCATCGACGAGTGGGGCACCTGGTGGGACGTCGAGCCCGGCACCAACCCCGGCCACCTCTTCCAGCAGAACACGATGCGCGACGCTGTCGTTGCAGCCACAACCTTCGACATCTTCCACAAATACACCGAGCGCATCAATATGACCAACATCGCACAGATGGTCAACGTGCTGCAGGCAATGCTCCTCACCCAGGACGACAAGATGGTCAAGACCCCGACATACTTCGTCTACAAGATGTACAACACCCACAGGCAGAACAAATACGTTCCGGCCGAGGTGAAGTCAGACCTCCTGAAGGAAGCTGACGGCAAGCTGGCCGAAGTGCACGCAATCAGCTCTACCACGTCGATCTCGGACGCCGGCAAGCTCAGCATCTCAGTGACCAACGTCAACCTTGACAACGATGTGGAAGTGACCGTAAATCTCGGAAGCAGCGGCAAGGCCTTCACCGCAGAGATACTGAACAGCCCGGACATCAAGGACTACAACTCGTTCGACGACCCCGAGAAAGTCGGCACGAAAGCCTTCAGCAGCTTCAGCGTCGACGGGTCATCGCTGACCTTCACGATTCCGGCACACTCAATTGTGACTTTTGTAGAGAAGTAGGTCGCTCTCGCCTTCGATCAGCCTGGTCTCTATCGGAACATAGAAGAGACGGGTGCTGATAGCCCTGCAGGGCTCCTCGACAAGTTTCAGCCGTTGTGCATCCTTCTCGGTAGTAAGGAGCACGGCGGCTGGATACTTTCTGGCCAGACGGGCCAGGTCCTTTATATCCTTCTTAGAATAGAAATGGTGGTCGGGGTATTTCACCTCGTAGATCTCCGCGTAGCGCGTGGTGAGGTAGTTGCGCAGCTCGGTGGAATCGGCGATGCCCGTGAACAGGATGCACTCCTGGCTGTAGATGAAGCGGCCGTCGGCGTCGTCGAACACCTTGACCGGTTTAAGATAATCCACCGTGGTGAAGAACAGCCTCTGATTCTGGTTTATGCGGTTTGCCGAGCGGATCTTCTCCTTCTGCCACTCGTCGAGCCAGGCCGGACTGCGGGTGATAATTATGGTGTCGGCACGCTTTATCTGGGTGGGAAGGTCGCGAAGCCTTCCGAAGGGAAACAGGTTGTCCTTGAAAACCGGCCTGTTGTAGTCGATGAGGACGATGGAGCGGCCGGGCACGAGCTTGCGGTACTGGTGGCAATCGTCCAGAATCACCACGTCTACGGGAACGCCCAGCGGCGGGTTTATCATCTGTTCGGTGGGAACGTCACGTTTCTTGTCGACGAACACGCGGACCTCGGGGAACTTGCGCTTGATCTGGACAGGTTCGTCCCCCACCTCCAGGGCCGACGAATCCACGGAAACTTCTATCGGCTCCTTCGTTTTCCTCTTGTAGCCTCTCGAAACCACGGCTATGGTCTTGCCCTCTGCCAGGAAATGCCTGATGAACATCTCCACGTGAGGAGTCTTTCCGGTGCCTCCCATCGCAATGTTGCCTATCGAAATGACCCTGTCCCCATAGCTCCTGTAGTCCATAACCTTGCGGCGGCCCTTGTCATACGCGCGGTTGCGGGCGGAAAGAACCGCGTAGTAAGGGAAAAGAAGGACCTTGTTTACAAAACC
>JAFYIK010000014.1 GCA_017538685.1 Bacteroidales bacterium
ATGCCCTCCAGCGGCCGTAAGGATGGTTCGGAGTCCACCTCATCCCGCTTCCTCGAGGACGGAAGCTTCTTCCGCCTCAGGAACCTGACCCTCTCTTACAATCTCCCTCAGACATTGCTCCAGAAAGTCAATATGTCGGATGCGCGCATCTACGTTTCCGCAGACAATCTGCTGACTCTCAGCCGCTTCTCAGGTATGGATCCTGAAGTCCGCCTGGACGGAGACACCTACCACCACGCCGGTATGTACACCCAGAACTACCCTATCCCTATGACGGTAACAATGGGTATCGACGTCAAATTCTAAACAGAGATTGCCAATATGAAAAAGATATTTATACTCGCAATTGCCGCCCTCGCGTTCGCTTCCTGCAATATGGACTTCTACAGGTCCGACGCTTTGAGGGCAGAGGATCTCGCCAAGGATCCCAATGCGCCTCTCTACACCACCAACGGCATCTATGCCCTCTTCCAGGACAGGATCGCCTATAAGGGCCAGGAGGGAGGAGAAAGCGGAAACTACTACGTCCGCCACTACTTCCAGCTCTCCGAGCTCCGTGGCGACAACGTTACCGTGTCCGGTATTACGGAAGACCCGTTCATCAACCCTTACCGTTATATCGACGACAACACCGCAAAGAACATCTACTACACCTGGTGGATGGCTTATAAGATCATCGACACCGCGAACAGGAGTCTGGACTTCCTCCAGAGCGCCGAGAAACTGGACAGCCTCGGAAAGCACCTTATGGGAGAAGATCTTTTCTTCCGTGCGCTCTGTCACTTCAATATGGTTACCCTCTTCGCTCAGCCTTACGCCTACGATCCCAACTCCCCCGGCGTTCCCATCAGGCTTCAGGGCTCAGGCACTTCGGTCGTAGGCCGCAGCACCGTGGGTGAAGTCTATGATCAGATAGTCGAAGACCTCGTAGCCGCCCAGGATTGTATGGCGGCCGACTTGAGCGGCACCCTCATCAGGGGCAACGACAAAGGTTATGTGTCGTGGCACGCAGCCACCGCGCTGCTTGCCCGCGTCTACCTCTATATGGGCAAGAACCAGGAGTGCATCGACGAATGCGACAAGCTTCTCAAGACTCCCTCGGCTTCCCTTACCGGCTACGATTACGCGGATTACCCGACGCACACCTTCGACCATCCCGAGACCATCTGGTGCATCCACCTCAAGGACACTCACGAATGGGCAGTTGACCACGGCGAGGCTTCCATCGCTTCGATGTACATCAAAGACGGCATCGGCTGGGGCGAGCACTACTGGAGGGAGGAACTCATCGATATGTTCCGCCGCTATCCCGCAGACAAGCGCTTCAAAGCCTACTTCCGTATGATAGACGTCCACAACGAGGAGACAGTCGATCCCAAGACCAACAAGACCAAGGTCAGCACCGTCACCGCCATCCGCAACTACGACGAGATGCTTGCTGCGATGGGCGAAAACCTCTCAGTGGTTTATCCCGTTCCCGGCGGAGAAGGTGACTACTGCACCGGTTCTGTGGCCATCGCCTGCACATTCGAAGCCGACGGCTCCGTCAAGTTCCAGTCGCAGGGCGAGCAGATCGGCACCGAGCTCGATCCTATCGGAAAGGAGATCCCCGTGTTCAAGTACTACGACCACGTCGCAAAGCGCCAGGTCATCCACAACGGTCTGGACACCCTCTACTATGTGGAGAATTCCGACGCCCACTTCCCCGGAAAGGACATCGACGGCGTGAAGCGCGTCTGGGTCCGCCCCGGTCCCACCCACGCCATCCCCGGCAAGAAGACCAATCCCGACGACGGTTCGAAGTACCCCGAGTCTCAGGCTGACGCGGACGCCCGCTTCAAGGCCGCTATCGGCCGTACGGACAACGGCGGCTTCTATATGCGCTACTACAACACCAAGTTCAGCGGCCAGGGCGGCAAGGTGATGATGACCTCTCCCGTTATGCTCCGCTGGGGCGAGGTGGTGCTCAACCGCGCAGAGGCTGAAGCCAAGCTCAACCAGGACGGCAAGGCCCTCGCAGACCTCAACATCATCCGCAGCCGCGCAGGCATCCCCGATATGGACGCAAGCCTTATGACAGATCTTGGCTACGACAAAGTGCTTGACGCAGTGCTCGACGAGCGCAGGATGGAGCTTTGCTTCGAAGGACACCGTTTCTTCGACGTCTTCCGCAACAACCTGCCTTTGGATCGCCGCTATGTGGGTTACCACACCTGGGAGGTTATCCAGCCCGGCGACCTCAGGATTGCCCTCCTGATCTCGCAGGATGAGATCAACTCCAGCGGTATTCCGCAGAATCCCCGTTAATACTAGATCTAAACTATAATCCTAATTATTAACCTTTTAATTATTAAAAACAATGAAGAAAGTTTTTGCTTTTATGGCGATTGCCGCTATGCTGGCACTGGGTTATTCCTGCAACCAGGATACCCCCGACACTCCTGAAAAACCCGAGCCCGAGCAGCCTGAGAATCCGGATCAGCCTGATACTCCGGCTGAGTATGTTCAGAAGATCACCATCGACGGTACTTTCGATGATTGGGCAGCACTTCCCGCAGGCTCATTCTCAAAGACCTATGGCGATGAGGAAGCTACTCACCCTGCTCTTACCCACTGCAAGGTTTATGCAGATGCCAAGTACGTTTTCGTGTACTTCGAGTGGGACACCGAAATGATCACCGCAGTTCCCGGCGAGGAGCACGTTCCTTTCCACTGCTACATCAACACTGACGGTCTGACCACCACCGGTGGTTTCTCCGATCAGTTCTCCGACGCTTGCACAGACCTCCTTCTCGAGGGCTTCATCTATGGCGGCGGCGAAGAAGGCGGTGAGCTTGGTTCATACGATCCTACCGCTTACGCTTGGGAAGGTGATGTCAACGGTTCCGGCTGGGGCTGGGGCGACGACATTCTCCCTGACGGAGGCGCTTGCATCGGTGCAGGTATCGAGGGCAAGTATGAGTTCCAGATCGACCGCGAGGTCATCGCAGGTATCGGCTTCCCTATCGCTGATGTCTTCTCCATCGGTTTCGACATCCAGCAGGCTTGGGATTCCGTGGGTATTCTCCCGAATGCCGCTCCCAGCGAGGACAACGCAGCCGGCGTGGTCGCTTCTCTGCAGGTTACTACCCAGAAGTAATTTCTAATTCAAACAACAGCCATAGGCTCGGCCCTTCACGGGCCTGCCTATGGCTTTTTTAAAAAAGAAAGACGTGAAACGATTCAGCAGATACTTACTCGCCGCCCTCCTGCCCTTTATGGCGGCCGCTTGTACAGACCCTGGCAATCAAGGGCCTGACGACGGACTCAAAGCCGTTACATACAAGGCTTCCGATGCTATTATTCCCAACCCGGAACGCGGATTCTATGTTGGTAGCGAAGTCTACAAAGCCGACGGAAGAGGCATAGGCGAAAGCAGCTTCAAGGCGAACAGGGCGCAGTCCCGCACCCTCTTTCTGCTGGAATTCCATATGAAGGACTACGTCGCGACCGATATCGCCGACGATTACCTTGAGACCATACGCCTTAAATTCCAGTCGCTTCGCGACGGAGGATTCAAGTGTATCCTCCGATTCTGTTATTCGAACGGCTTCGACGAAAGCGACAAACCCTGGGACGCCACTCCCGAGCAGGTGTCCCGTCACTTAGCCCAGCTTACCCCTCTAATCCGCGAGTACTACGATGTGATTATGGTCGTGCAGGCCGGATTCGTAGGCAGCTGGGGTGAATGGTACTACACTGAAAACTTCAAAGACAACGCGTCACGCAAGGCCCTTGTGGACGCCCTCCTGGAGGCGGTGCCAGCCGAACGTCAGATCGAGCTCCGCACTCCGGCCTACAAAATGAAACTTTACGGCTACTCGCTGGCCGACACCATAACCAGGGCGGAAGCCCATATGCCCACCACAAAATCCCGCCTGGCAGGCCACAACGATTGTTACCTGTCCAGCGCGAACGACGTGGGCACTTTCAATGGCAACTCTGAGCGCAACTACTGGAGCGCCGAGAGTATGTACACCATTATGGGAGGCGAATCCTGCGAGCTTGCGGCCTACTGCCACTGCGAAAGGCAGAGCGACAAGATCCCCGGAGCCCTTATCGACCTCGCCAACTATCACTTCACCTACCTCAACGTGGGCTACCATCAGAGCGTCATCAAGCGCTGGAAGAACGAAGGCTGCTACGATGAGATCCAGAAACGCCTCGGCTACCGCTATGTGCTGGAAGAAGGACGCTTCACCCCGTCTCCTAAGGCCGGCGGCGCCCTCGAGGTTAAACTCACACTGCGCAACGACGGCTTCTCCCCTGCCCAGAACCCCCGCGACGCCGAGCTCGTGCTCTGCGATGCCGGCGGAAAGGTCGTCAAGACCTGGCAGCTCGAGTCCGATCCCCGCTACTGGATGCCGGCCGAAAAGACCGTCATTTCCCAGACCGTCACCCTTCCTGAAGGCATAAGCGGAGAGATGACCCTGCATCTCAACCTCCCCGATCCCTGCCAGACTCTGCACACTAATCCTCTCTTCTCCATCCAGCTCGCCAACGAAGGCCTCTGGGACGAGAACACCGGATACAATCGCATATATAGTTTCAAAATATAAATAACCTTTTATTATGAAAAAGATCTTTGCGATGATGGCGATTGCCGCCACTCTTGCACTCGGTTATTCCTGCAACCAGAATACCCCCGAAACCCCTGAAGAACCCGATCAGCCCGAACAGCCTGATCAGCCCGAACAGCCCGAACAACCGGGCGAGGCCGGCGCTATCGTGATCGACGGCGTTTTCGATGATTGGACCGCTCTGGAAATCGGCACATTCTCCAAGTCTGTTTCAGATCCGGACTCCCCGTGGGAAGGCGTGAGGGAAATCCGCTGCTATGCAGACGCTGATTCAGTCTACTACTACATCAAGTTCGACCAGGAGAGCCTGGAAGATGCATTCGGAATGGATCCCAACGATATGCACCTCCGCCTGTGCATCAACACCGACGGTGAATTCACCTCGGGCTACACAAGCTACTTCCTCGAGGGTTATGACTTCATCGTGGAAGGCACTTTCGCCGAGGGAGGAGCATTCGTGGACTTCGACGGCACTTTGCATCAGAGAATCAGCGGAAAGTGGAATGTCCTTCTTGAGCCCGAAAACGGTCTTGTCACAGGCAAGGGCGCGGGATACGAGTATGAGATCTCCCTCAGCCGCGCCAAGTTCAACGAAGCAGCGAACACCAGCACGGTTCCTATGCCGATGGGAGACGAATTCCAGACCGGCATCCGCTTCTACTACAATGGCTGGGAGGAATTCTCCAACGTGCCGAACACCTCGATCGACGAGGAAGACGGAACCGGCCACGGTTATCTGATGAGAGTTCACACCCAGAAATAATCCGCTATGAAGAAACCTTTCCTCTTCGTTTTGGCGGTGACTACCGCGATCTTCGTGTCGTGTGTGTCCTGCGAAAGGAAACCGGACCCCGACCCTGCCAATCAGGAAGAGCCGGAGAATCCCGACGTGCCGGATAATCCCCAGGACGACGGCCTGCCGAAAGCCGGGACCTACACTTTCATCGCATCTCCGCTGAAAGGCACTTGGGCTGAGGGCGACCAGATCCTCGTCCAGGGAGGATGGGGCCCCGCAGCTCAGACTGTCACCCTCACGGCAGAGCAGATTTCCGAAGACGGCACGACCGCGAGCGTCGAGCTTGGAGGAGACCTTTTCAAGTATCTCACCGAGCCGGATCCGCTCTACGCAGTCTGGCCCGCTTCGGCAGCGAAGGAAGAAGACGGTATGACCGGCCAGGTCATCAATTACGCCGTCAGCGACGTTATGCTCACCCAGGCTTATCTCCTGGACGGAACATTCAAGTTCATCGACGTCTGCTCGTTCATTTCCTTCTCCGTCTCCGGAAACTACGACCGCTTTATGATTGCGGGCAAGATGCGCCCCGGACTCCGTTACACCAGTTATAAGAACGAGTACTCCTCCGTGAAGATAACCCCCGCCAAACCCAAAGACGACGGCTATCCTTTCCGCGAGGAAGAGCTTGAATCCGGAGTGAACACCCTCTGGTTCCCCGGAGGAATCACCTTCAAGGGCGGCTTCACCCTCTACTTCGCAAACGGCGACAACTGGTCTGCCGCTTACACGTACGCCGAAGATGCCACCCTCAAGGCCGGCAAGAAGCTCGAACTGGGCGACATCACCTCACAGCTCGTCTCCTACGAAGGAGGCAAGCCCCATATGCCTGAAATGGGCAAATACACAAAGCTGACCTTGAAGTTCAACGAGCTTTCGGGCATCTGCGTGGACACCAGCGGCGACTTCGTGTGGGCTCTTGGTGACGGCAGCGAGCTTTGCCAGATTTCGCTCACGGGCGATATCCTGAACAAGACCAACCTGAAGACCACCAAGAACTCCACCATCGATTCGGAAGGTCTCTCGATCAACTACGACACCGGAGACATCCTCATCAGCGGAGAGCCCAACGTGGTCTGCAAGATTCCCGCTGCCGAGATTGGGAACATCTTCAAGGAGAGCACCTTCAAGGGAGTGGAATCGCTGTTCAACATCGCCGATGCGAAAGGCTTCGGAAATGCCGGAGCTGAAGGCTGCACGTACTATAAGGACAACCTCGTGTACGTCGGCACCCAGACCGGCTCGTATCTCTATCTCTGCAATCTTGAGACCGGCGAAGTGATCTGGAGAAAGGGCCTGCGCGAGATGTACACCTCGATTACCGAGATCGCCGGCCTTTGCTACGATCCGCTCACAGACTGGCTTTGGGTGATCGACTCCGAATCGCACAAGTTCTTCGCCCTCTCCGGCGATGCCGAGCAGTTCTACGGAGCCTATGCCCTCAAGACCAAATCCAACGAAGAGTCCATCTGCGTGGACCATAAGAACAGTTGCGTGTGGGTTGGAGACGACTACGGCTCGACTTCCTACGTCTACAAATACGAGATCGAAGGCCTGGATGATTTCCTCATTCAGAAATAACAATCCGATATGAAGAAGGTCCTATCATTCCTTTTCGTTTCCTTCGCAGTCTTCGCCCTGACTTTCGGCTGCAATCAGCCGGCGGTCCAGCCCGGGAACGAAGATCCGGAGCAGCAGGATCCCGAACCCGTAGAACTTGCCAACCTTACGCTCAAGGCGGACGTTCCAGGCGACGGCATTTTTGAGGACAATCCCACGTACACTATGCACGTGACGAATCCGAATGCCGTGGACGTGGAAGCCAGGATCCAGTCAAGGGTCGCAACCGACTTCAAGAAAGAAGTGACGACCACGGACTTTATGGAGACCATTCCCGCCAACAGCACCAAGGACATCATCATTACTCCCGAGGCTGAAAAGTGGGAACCCGGATTCTACAAAGTCAACTGCTATGTGGACGGCAAGGCCCGTGTGGGCATAGCCTTCGGCATCAAGCCCTTCGAGATCAAGTCCGAGCCTGACAAGCAGTCCGACTTCGACGAGTTCTGGAAGGCCGCCTACGACCAGCTCAAGGCCATCGATTTGGGCGACAAGTTCACAGAAACCAAAAAGGCCGGAACCTATATGGTGGAGATGAATTCCATCCCGGACGGCCTCGAGGGCGAGCCTATGGTGATTCGCGGCTACTACATCCCTCCGAAAGACGACGGAAAGAAGTATCCGGCGATAGTGCATTACTACGGCTACGATGACTTCCCCGGCACTGGCAAGCTCGAGCTTCCTGGCGGCAGCTCCGACTTCGCCCATTTGTGGCTCTCAACCCGCGGCCAGCGCATCAACGCCAGGGCGGCCAAACTTCGCTCTGACGGCATCGACGTGGACTTCGAGAACCCATACAAAATCCAGTGGTTCACGGTCAACTTCGGCGACAAAGACAGCTACTACTACCGCGGCGCCTATATGGATGTCGTGCAGGGCATACGTTTCCTCGCTCTTTGCGACTCCTCCATCGTCAAAGACCGCATCGATATGGACAAGGTGTTCGTGGAAGGTATGAGCCAGGGAGGTGCTTTCTCCTATGCTGCAGCGGCCTTGAGTATGGATTATCCAGTCAGGGCCATCGCTCCCGGAGTTGCGTTTATGGGCGACTTCCCGGACTACTTCGTGATCGCGGCCTCCGACGGCGGCGGATTCCCGAGTATGGCCCAGGAATGCAGGAAGAAGCTCGGCTGGGAAGAAGCGCAGATGTATGAGTTTATGTCGTACTTCGACACGAAGAACCTAGCCACGCGCATTTCCTGCCCCATCTTCGGCAACATAGGCCTGGTGGACAACATCTGCCCTCCGCACACCAACATCGCGCCTTACAACAACGCGCTGACTCCTGCGGATAAGAAACAGATGACCTTCTACCCCGCGATGGGACACTCGGTCCCGTCGGGATGGGAAAAGAAATACACCGACTTCTTTAAATTGTATC
>JAFYIK010000115.1 GCA_017538685.1 Bacteroidales bacterium
ACATATACCTTAACCTTGCGGAGGCCTGCGTCGAACGCGGTCTTGGCTGCGTCCTCGGCTGCCATCTGGGCGGCATAAGGAGTGTTCTTCTTGCTTCCGCGGAAGCCGCACTTACCTGCGGAACCCCAGCTGATCACCTGACCCTGGGCGTTGGTAAGCGTTACGATAACGTTGTTGAAGGTTGATGAAACATGGGCCTCGCCATAAGCGTCAACCTTGACAACCCTTTTGGATGTTGTTGTTTTCTTTGCCATAGTTCATCAATTTTTACTTGGTCGCCTTCTTCTTGTTGGCAACTGTCTTCTTCTTGCCCTTACGAGTACGGGCGTTGTTCTTGGTGCTCTGTCCGCGAACGGGGAGGCCGCTGCGATGACGTATTCCGCGATAGCAACCGATATCCATAAGACGTTTGATGTCCATCTGGACGGAAGTGCGGAGTTCACCTTCGATTCGATACTCCGAAGCGATCTTGTTACGGATTGCGGCAATCTGCTCGTCGTTCCACTCACCGACCTTGATCGATGCGTCGATTCCGCACTCGGAAAGGATCTTCTTTGCCGAGGAACGGCCGATTCCGAAAATGTAAGTCAGACCTACTTCTCCGATTTTGTTGTTGGGTAAATCAACACCGGCTATACGTGCCATAATTTATACTTTAGTTATTGTTAGAAAACTTGTTAACTATTATCCCTGGCGCATCTTGAACTTGGGGTTCTTCTTGCAGATCACGTAAAGACGACCTTTACGGCGAACGATCTTGCAATCCTCGCTGCGCTTCTTGATGGATGTTTTGACTTTCATAATATTGAAAATTTTATTTGTATCTGAAAGATATTCTACCCTTGGTCAAATCATAAGGAGAGATTTCAACTCTCACTTTGTCTCCGTTGAGGATGTGGATGAAATGCATTCTCATCTTGCCTGAGATGTTGCACAGAAGGACGTGGCCATTCTCCAGCTCCACCTTGAACATTGCGTTAGGCAGGGTTTCGATGACTCTTCCGTCCTGTTCGATAGCTACTTGTTTTGACATTGAAATTCTCTTTAAAAATTGATTGTCGGATCTTTCTCGATAAAATCAAAGGTCGACAGCTGCTCAGCGTGCCCGCGACGGACAACAACCGTAAGCTCGTAGTGGGCCGATTTCGCGCGGTCGGCAGTGTGTACTGCCCAACCATTGCGGTCGAGATACACACCGCGGCCTCCCGCGTTGATCATAGGCTCGATACAGATGACCATTCCGTCCACGAGATGCGTTCCGTGTCCTTTGCGTCCGTAGTTGGGCACTCCGGGCTGCTCGTGCATCTCGGTTCCGAGACCGTGGCCTTCCAGCTCGCGGACTACGGAGAAACCGAATGATTCAGCATACGACTGCACCGCGTATCCGATGTCGCCGACTCTGCCGCCTGCCACAGCCGCCTCGATACCTTTGTACAGCGACGCTTTCGTCACATTCAGGAGCAGACGGGTCTTCGCATCCACCTCCCCGACCGGGAAAGTGTAAGCTGAGTCGCCGTTGTACCCCTTGTACAAGGTACCGCAGTCTACGCTCACGATGTCGCCTTCCTTGAGGATGTAGTCCGACGGAAAACCGTGGACGACGACATCGTTGACCGAAAGACAGAGGGCTGCGGGAAAACCCTCGAAACCAAGGAAACTGGGAACCGCGCCGTGATCGCGGATGAAGGTCTCTGCCACCCTGTTCAACTCAGCGGTTGTCACACCTGGGGCGACTTTCTTACCGACCTCAGCCAGCGTCTTCGAGACGAGAATAGCATTCTCTCTCAAAAGCTCGATTTCCTCCTCGGTTTTGGGTTTAACCATCTTCCTTTGTGTTTTTCAAAGAACTTACATACCGGAGCGACCGCTCAGACGACCGGTCTTCATAAGGCCGTCGTAGTGGCGCATCAGCAGATAACCTTCAACTTGCTGCAGCGTGTCCAGAACGACGCCCACAAGGATCAGCAGCGAAGTGCCGCCATAGAAGCTTGCGAACGAGTTCGAGACTCCGAGGATCATAGCAAGGGCGGGCAGGATCGCGATGAAAGCCAGAGCGATGGAACCCGGGAGAGTAACCCTCGACATAATGGCGTCGAGATACTCTACCGTCTTCTTGCCGGGCTTCACACCGGGGATGAATCCGCCGTTGCGCTTCATATCTTCCGCCATCATCGTCGGGTTGACGGTCACGGCTGTGTAGAAGTATGTGAAGACGATCACCATAAGGGCGAACAGGAAGTTGTACCAGAATCCGGTGTAGTTACCAAGGGTGGCAGCGAGTCCGCGGGTTGCATCCCAGCGCGAGAAGAGGATCGGGAACAGCATCAAAGCCTGGGCGAAGATGATAGGCATAACGCCCGCAGCGTTGATCTTCAGAGGGATGTACTGACGCACACCGCCGTACTGACGGTTTCCGATAACTCTCTTGGCGTACTGTACGGGAACCTTACGGACAGCCTGTACAAGCGCGATGGCTGCTACGATCACGAAGAACCAGATAACCATTTCGATGATCAGCAGGAGAGCGCCGCCGTTTGTGGTGGTAACCTTCTCAGTGACTTCGGCCACGACTGCGTAAGGGAGGCGCGCCACAATACCGATCATAATAATGATTGAGATACCGTTGCCGATACCGCGATCGGTGATACGCTCGCCCAGCCACATAACGAACATCGAGCCCGCCATCAGGATGAGAGTGGATATAAGGTTGAACACGAAGCCGCTCCATCCGAGGTTGCGCACGGCCACGAATGCCTCCGCAGGGATCTGCGAGTGCACCGAAGCGAGGTATGCAGGGGCCTGGATGCAGATGACGATGATCGTGAGGACACG
>JAFYIK010000116.1 GCA_017538685.1 Bacteroidales bacterium
CGCGCCACTCTCCTCTGCCTGCTTGAAGCTGAGCCGGAACTGCAGCACAACGTCCTGCTCAAGCGCTATAAAGACCAGGCTGAGTTGTTTATCGAGCGCTTCAAAGCATACTCTAACGTCTGTTTTGAAATCTGCGACAGTACTCCTGAGATGTTCTCACGCTCGGATGTCATTTTCTCCTGTATCACAGATGCAGACGGGCTGCTGTGCGAAGACGAATCGTGCTTCCGCCCCGGATGCACGCTCATTCCTGTCCACGTAAGAGGTTTCCAGAACTGCGATCTTGTCTTCGATAAGGTCTACGGCGACGACACCGAACCGCTCAAGAGTTGGAAATACTTCGGGCAATACCATCACTACGCAGAGCTTCAGGACGTGGTCGAAGGACGCGACCCGGGTAGGGAAAACAATTCAGAACGCATAATAAGCTACAATTACGGGCTCGCCCTGCACGATACATTTTTTGCAGCTAAGATATTCGAACTGCTGAAAGACAGCAGCCTTGAAGTGCCCACCCCTAAAGAAACCGACAAATTCTGGCTATGACCCACGAAGCGAAAAGAGCGATAATTCTGGCGGCGGGCTTCGGTTCGCGTATGGTTCCGGTGACGCTGGACACCCCGAAACCCCTCGTAAAGGTGAACGGAGTGCGCATTATCGACACTATTCTCGATGCACTGATTGACGCCGGGATAGAGGACATAACGATAGTCCGGGGCTACAAAAAGGAGTGCTTCGACGAGCTGTTGGAAAAGTATCCCGGCCTTAAGTTCATCGACAACGACCTTTTCGACAAGACCAACAGCATCTCCTCGGCCCACGCGGCCCTGGGGCTGCTCGAAGGCGGCTGCTACATCTGCGAGGCGGACCTGCTGATAGCCAACCCGGACGTCATTCGGAAGTGGCACGCCGGCTCCGATTATCTGGGTTCGTTCGCCCGTGAGACGGACGACTGGTGCCTCAGCGAGAAGGACGGCTATGCCGCGGACTACCGCAAGGGCGGCACGAAATGTTTCAACTGCTACGGCATATCCTACTGGACTCCGGAAGACTGCGACAAACTGCGCCGCGACATAGAGGAAGTGTGGAACGAAGAAGGCGGAAGGGACGTCTTCTATGAATTCGTTCCGCTGGTTCTCAGAAAGGACAATTATAAAGTGAAAATACACGAATGTCAGAAGGGTGATATAGTGGAGATAGATTCATACAAAGAACTCTGCGCCCTTGACCCCTCGTACAAACATTATAACAAATGAAAGTTTACAAAGGAAACATCCTTACCGTGGATGGTAAGGACAGTGTAGCGAAGTATCTGGTGGAAGACGGCGGACGCATCGCCTATGTCGGGAACACCCTCCCGAAAGAGTATGCCGGCGCCGAGACCGTAGACCTGGGCGCGAAGGCCCTGATCCCCGCTTTCGTGGACACGCACCAGCATTTCGCCTCTTTCTCCATATTCAACGCAGGCCTCAACGTGATGGACGCCGAGTCCAACGAAGAGATAGCCGCGATGGTGGCTGATTTCTACGCCAGGAGCGGCAAGGCCAAGACCCTCATCGCCTTCGGAGCATCGCCGTATTCCGTCAAGGAGCGCAGGCTGATCAGCCGCGAAGAGCTGGACAAGGTCTGCCCTGACAAGGAGATTATGGTCGTGAAATACGACGGCCACGCCTGCATCGTGAACAGCAAGCTTCTGAAGACCATAGACAAGCAGGTCTGCAGCCTGCGCGGCTATCACCCGGACACGGGCGAGATGAACCAGGAAGCCTTCTTCAAGGTGTCCGACTACATCACCGGCAGCCTCAGCATTATCGACCTTTTCTCCAATATGCAGAAGGCAGCCGACTATGAAGCCTCGTACGGCATCGGAATGGTGCACACCGTCAGCGGAGTGGGCTTCGTGGGCGACCTGGACATC
>JAFYIK010000117.1 GCA_017538685.1 Bacteroidales bacterium
GGTTTCAGATCGAGCCACGGCTGGAGGTAGGCGCCGGCGGCGAGCAGCTCTCGCTGGACCGAACGGACATCCACCGACCGCACCGCGCAGCCACGCCGGACAGCGAGAGCTGCAATAATGCCGGCGCACTGCCCGATTTCCATAACCACCGGCTGCAGACGGGTCGAGCCGTTAATAAGATTCGTCACGCTCACGGACTTCTCCGCCACGATCAGGTCCTCCACCTTAAGCGGCACGAGCGAGCCCATAGACAAGGTGAACGAAGGAATAGGCGCGAAGATCATCTTCGGGAGCGAAGCCCAGTCGGGATGGGCGTGATGGTGATGATCCACAGGATAATCACCCACGGCCACTCCGGTACGGTAAGCGTTGGTCGAATAGCGTTCGCGCGCTTCGTCCAGAGTGAACATATGCTCACCCTCGATGCGGCGGCTCTCACGATAGTAAGGGAAGAGCGCCAGCCCGTCTTCGGAGGGATATTCGTCAGCCAGCCCGAGATTCTTCATACCCAGACCGGTCTGCAGGAAATACAGGAACCCGAGCGTGCGTTGCTTCGCCACGGCGATGACGGAATCGCGCTTCTCCCGCGACATCTCGATAATATTGGCGTAGAAGTCGTTAGCCTCCACCGGCCAGTTTATCATCATCTCCCCGCCGGGCAGCAGACCGTAGGACAGCATCATCTCGGGCGACCACAGCGGCTGCCCCTTGCTGATATCCTCCCTGTTCAGCGGATTCTCGCAACAGTTCACATAGATGCTCTCATCGTAGCCTTCGGGCCTGGGGATGGTCATATCCGCGTCCGGGCCATAGTCTTTGATGGTCATCACCATAGTCATATCCTGGACTATGTCGTTACCCTCCTCGAGCGCCATCGCCTCGCCGGTGTACGAGCGCGGGTCGAAACCTATATGGTAGGCCACGCCGCACGCTTTAGCGACATCGCCCAGCTCAGTTCCATCCACCAGCACCTTGCAACGGACGGTCTTCCCTGCTCCGCCAGCGCTTTCGAAACGGACCTCCCAGCCCTTGTCGATCTTCACCGCGCCGCAGAAGCGAAGGCCTTTGCGCACGGTCAGCTTCTTCTCCGCCGCAGCCATCTTCTCCAGAATCCGCTCGCCCACCTTGGGCTCGAAAAGGACATTGCTCACCCAACCGGTGCGCAGGGAATCATAGCCGCCATAGTGCTCCGCCAGAGCATCCGTGAACTCGCCGAAGAGGCCGCCGCGCAGGCGGTAATTGCCGTCGATGGCCGACACCCCGGCGGAGGTCAGCATACCGCCGAGCCAGGGCGTCTCTTCTACTATCATCGTACGTACGCCCATACGCGCGGCCTGCACGCCAGCGGCCGTACCGGAAGCGCCTCCGCCCACCACAAGAACATCAACACTCTGATTACACGATACCGCTGCCAACAGCGCCAGAAGGGAAAAGACAATGCGTCGCATAGTGATTGGTTATAGTAAGCCAAATTTAGCAAAAAATCCACAAAAAAAGAGGCGGGCCCCGAAGGGTCCGCCTCGATTATCGGAAGAATAGATTAATACTGGAAGAGGCTCCAGCCGATTTCAGATGCACCTGCGAGGATGTAGTTCTTCGAATCGTAGGTGAACGGCAGACAGACTGCAAGGCTGTTGGTGTTGATCGGGCCTGTAGCATCGAGGTTGCAAGGAGCTGCAAGAGGATATGCAGTGGTTGCTGCCTCAAGGCCGGAAGGACCGCCAAGATCGTAGATAGCCTTCATAACTGCCACCGGGGAGTCGTCGGCAGGAGTGATCTCGACGAGACGCAGAGATGCTACCCTGTTGCTGCAGTGGCCATAAGCAAGATACTTCTTCGCACCGATGGTCATAATGTGAGGATAGTTCACACCGTGGCCGAAGATACCGCTCGGGTTAGCGTCCTTATTGTAACCGAAGTTAGCATAAGGCTCGCCGTTGTTCACAAGACCCTGGTTGTACCAGCCGTCGCTCTCCCACTTGGAGACACCGCGGAAGTCGGTAGCCGCACCGCCTACGAGAGCATAATGCATTGCGCCCTTAGGAGCGGCCTTGCCGGAACCGGCAAGAATATAGATACCAAGCATTTCGTTTCCAGTGTAGGTTGCGAGATAAGGCATCCTCTGAGGAGTAGGATCGATAACGCCGTCCTTAACTGTGAACTGGAGGTTGGCACGGTATCCGGAGGTGAGACCATAGTTCACGAAGAACAGGAGACCCTCGGCGTCAGTGCCGTAGCCTGTCATAACATCACCCCAACGCTCACCGGCGCCAACCGGGAATGTGCAGGCAACCTCAGCCTTGGTGTAATATCCATTGACCATATCCTTGAGCTTGTAGATCACGAGATCTTTGCTGTTGGACATCGAGCAGACATAGACTGCATCACCAAGAGCGGCGATACCGTCTACCTTGAAGAGACCCTGGGACATATCGAGACCATCGGAGATGATGTAAACGATCTCGCCGGTAAGGGCGTCGAGAACACCGATCTTCGTCTCATAACGGGATGCGTTCGGGATGTAGACATACTTGCCGACGATTGCTGCGTGACGATCCCAGTTGTTGGAGTTGGCAGCAAGGGTAGGATCGCAGATTGCATCATCCCAGGTGTCGTCGAGGATATCCCACTTTGCCCACACACGGGTAAGAGGAGCAACTGCCTCGACCTTGACGGTCATATCATCATTGAATGCAGGAGCGGAGACGTTGTTGACTGCGGCAGCGGTGAAAGCGCCGTTATCAGAAGCGGTCTGGGTGTAGATAGCGCCATTAAGATTGTTGCTGTCGTTAACACCGTCCACTGTGAGATTCACCTTCGCGTTCTCAGCTTTGTAGAGGTTCATAGCCTTGGCAATGCCGTTGAACGTGTTCTTGGTGAAGGTCAGGTTCAGACCATTGTTACCTGCACGGACAGCATAGCTGCCATATGATGCATTGATGGTGTTCTCAGTGAAGACGACCTTCGAGCTGTAGAACTGGCCGACACGGCGAGTCTGTGTGAAGGTACATCCCTTGATGGTTACTGCATCGTGAGGAGCACCTTCTGTGTTGTCCTGAGTACCAACCCACACAGCGGTTGCATCGGAGGCCTTGGTATATCCTTCGCCTGCATCATCAGGACGGGCGTTGATGGTAACGTTCTCGACGAGAGACTTGTAACCGCCGACGGTGAAGTGAACTGCGGTGGTGTAAGAGTTACCATAGGTCCTCTCGAGGGAGATGAGAGAGTTAATCGTGCTGTTGATCGTCATATTCTTGATGGTGACAGGAACACGGCAGATCTCGAAGGAACCGTTAACGGTAGTGGAAGGAGCCTTACCATCGATGACGACAGGGACCTTCACTGCGCCATAGACAACCTCGTAATTCTCTCCGACCAACTTCTTACCGGTATTGGAAATCTTCACTTCCTCTACGTAAGTTGCGCCTTCGGTGAGTTCGATGAGAGCAGTTCCGGAAGTGAGCTTCGCAGCTGCGTTGACTGCAGCCTGGATGCTGCTGTAGTTGAAGCCGTTGAGGGTCACGTTACCGCCATTGACATAAGGGCTGGCGATAGCCGGATGCCATACGTTGGATGCGTCACCGGTGCTGCTTACGCGGTTGGTGAACTCCTTCATATAAAGGTTGTCGTCGTCAGTGCCGTCGCCAAGGGTGACATCAGCGTTCTTGAGTGAGCTGTGCACATCGATAGCGCTGGTAGTGGTCTTGTCGGCCACGAACTTGTTGCCGGAAATAACTGCCACTGTTCCGCTGCCGCCGAGGCGGATAGGATACTTGCTGGAAGCGATGGTGTTGTCCACGAGGCGGATGCTGCCATAGACCTGCATACCGCGCTGGGTGCCAGCCTCGATAACGTTTCCGGTCACGAGGTCGCCCACGCCGGACTCGCCGTCGTTGTTAGCGAAGTAGATGGAAGTTGCGTTGCTAACGCTGTTGTGGAAGACGTTGTCCTGGATGGTTACGCCGTGGCCAGGGACATTGACCTGGAGACCGAATGCGAAGCCGTCAGCTGCGCTGTTGAGATACGTACCGGGGAGAGTCGAGAGCGAAGTCGCTGCAACGGTGATATCAAGGTTCTTGATGGTTGCCGCGTTCTTGTAGATCTCGATACCGCCGACGATCTTTGCCTTATTGGCACCACCGTCGATGGTGACAGGGACCTTGATCTTCTGACCGTCGATCTTAATGGCCTCTTCGTAGGTCATATAAGCGAGGGTGATGACTGCTTCGCCATCGGTAAGGGCCTCGGCTGCGGTCAGAGCTTCCTGCACGGTGATGAACCTGTCGCCACCATTCAGCTGAACGGGACGAGCGGGCTTCTGGGCCACTGTAATGGTCTCGAGAACGAGGTTATCGCTCTTACGGACAACCTTGACGGATGCTGAACGAACCTCAGTGTTCGGGTTCGCCTCGGCAAGGAGAACGACTGTGTAGGCAGTTGCCTTGGTCTCTTTGTAAGAGAGCCAGTCGGTGGTGTCTTCGTCGAGGATTGCGATCTCCACATTGGAGACTACGCCGACCTCAACCTCGCCGCCGAGTTCGGAAATCTGCTCGACGTCTGCGACGTCTGCATAGTCTTTCTCGGTGAAGACGACCTTCTTGATGGAAGTCTTGCAGATAACGCTGTCCTCAGCCCAAACGAGAACATTGCCCTTCTCGAAAGGATCCGGAACGGTGACGTCCACCTTGGAATTGGCTGCGTCCACCTCTGCGAGATAATTGCCGCTCGCAAATGCATCCACTACAGTGGCTGCGGTTCCGTTCTTGACAGTGTAAGGAACCTCCACAAGGCCGCTGCGGACCTCGAGGGCCTGATCGATGATGAGTCTGAATGTCTTGGCATAAGGCATCTTGATGACATAATCGTTGGCCATAGTGATGACCACGAAATCACCTTCGATCGTTACGCTCTTGAACATCGAGTCGCCATCGGCGCCGTCCTTACCATCCTTTCCGTCTTTTCCGTCCTTTCCGTCCTTACCATCCTGGCCGTTAGCGCCATTGGCACCGTTCTGGCCGTGGTTAAGCTGGAGCTTTTCGCCGTTAGAAAGGGTGATGAGCCAACCGGCAGCATTTTCCTGCACGGAAGTGATGACAATTCCCTGAGCGGATGCTTCCTGAAGGGCCTTGATGGCCGCCTGGTTCTGAGCGACCTGGTCTTCGATGGTCTCGAGCCTTGAGTTGATGTCCTCAACGTAAGACTCAAGCTCTTGGGTACAACCGACCATAAGGAGAGCTGCACCGAGAATCATTAATAGACTCTTTTTCATAAGAATTTGATTGGTTAATAAAATAGTATAAGGTTAGTTTGAGATTTTCGTATCGAACGTAAAGATAGTAAACTTTTTTATTTTTTCTGTACATTTGTATTAACTGATGTAAAAACACCCTTTACAATATGACTTCCAGAAGATCATTCCTTAAGACTGCCACGGCGGCGACTGTGGCAGCGGCGGCGGCCCCGCTCCTCTCCGGCTGCAATTCAAAACCGGCTATCGAAAGCAGCGATCGCGGCACAAGATTGATAGTGCCAAGAGGCGCAGGCCTCCGCATCACCGGCACATTCCTCGACGAAATCTCGCACGACATCCCGCACCAGAACTGGGGCCCGAAAGAATGGTACCAGGACTTCAAGAATATGAAGGCGATAGGCATCGACACTGTGATAATGATACGCAGCGGTTACCGCAAGTTCATCACCTGGCCGAGCAGATACCTGTTGAATAAAGGCTGCTATATGCCTTCAATGGATCTTCTTGAACTTTTCCTCTGCCTCGCGGACAAGTTCAATATGAAGTTCTACTTCGGCCTCTACGACTCCGGCCGATACTGGGACACCGGCGATATGAAGTACGAGACCGAGGTCAACAAATTCGTCATAGAAGAAGTTTGGAAAGCCTACGGACACCACAAGAGCTTCCAGGGCTGGTACCTGAGCACGGAGATCTCCCGCGCCACCAAGGGTGCAGTGGACTGCTTCTACACTATGGGCAAGATGTGCAAGGACGTCAGCGGAGGCCTGCCCACCTTCATCTCCCCGTGGATCGACGGCAAGAAGGCGGTAAGCGCCGCCGGCGGCAGCCTCAGCAAGGAGGAGGCCGTGTCCGTGCAGCA
>JAFYIK010000118.1 GCA_017538685.1 Bacteroidales bacterium
AGATGTACTGACGGAAGTACATACAGGCTTTGAGATAGCCGTTCTGGAGGATATTGCCATTGAGGTAAGCCTCTGCCCAGATACCCTTGTTAGGCGCGGCCTCCATATCACGGGTATCGTACACCAGACCGGCATTGATCTCGAGTGCATTGCCTCCCTTGAGATCGTCTTCCGAAAGGATATTGGCGTTCTTATAGGCCTGTATGAGGGTCATATTGGTGTCGTAATAAGTCAGGTTGCCGCTGTCATCCTTCACGCCGTTGTCCCTCATCGCGCCGAGAGTCCAGTTCCAGAAGTTGAGACCGGCCGCCCAGTTGAGATTATCGGTGATGCGTCCCTGGAGATTTGCAAGAAGGCGGAACATATTACGGCTCATACCGTAGTAGTTCACATCCGTGTTGCCAAGGCCGGCGGGAAGTGCATATCCTCTCTGGCCCCAGACATCATAATTCTGGACAGAAGCCGGACCGTTGAAGCCCCAGAAGCTGTAAAGAGGGTCGGTCACATAGGTAGCCGAGGCGTTGATACGCATTCCCGGAACGAGATACTTTGAGTCGTAAGCCAGGTAATAACGCATACGGTGGCTGTGGGTGAAATAAGAAGCCTCCCAGCTGAATTTGTGAAGCGGATCCGGGTAAGTGTCTCCGTTGCCATAATAGTACACGTCGCCGAAAGCGCCGGCCTGATATCCGTTGTCAACAGAATAAGTTGCGGTAGGAAGCACACCGAAAGACCATCCGGTCTTCATTTCTTTCTCTTCCTCCTGCGCGTAGGCGCTGAGGCAAAGGGCTGCTGCAAAGAACACAGCAAGTAATTTCTTCATACAGTTATAGTTTTAGAATTAATAATTTCAAGTCTACAAATATAACAATAATTGCGTATCTTTCCCATCCAAAACGACTCGCAGTTATGAAAAGGATAAGCATACTGATTATGGCCGCCGGGCTTCTTGCGCTTGTGTCCTGCCAAAAGAAGGATACGGTGAAGAATCCCATCACCATCTCCTCCCCCACCCCGAAAACGCAGATTACGAAGGTCGGCCTGACCGAAACGCAGGAAGGTTATGTCCAGGCCGGAAACGCTATGTCGTTCCGCCTGCTCAAGCAGATCTACGACGGCTCCAACCTCATTTGCTCTCCCCTGAGCCTTCAGTACGCGCTGGCTATGACCGCCAACGGCGCATCGGGCGAGACGTTGCAGGAGATAATCGACTTCCTCGGCTATGGCGCGGAGGGCATCGACGCGCTCAACGACTACTGCAAGATCCTGCTCGAGCAGCTTCCGGCCGTGGACCTGAAGGTGGATTTGAAAGTGACCGACGCGCTGCTGGTGAATGATCAATTCCCGCTCTTGCCCGAATTCAAGCAGACGGTGGAGCATTATTACTACGCCGCCGTGGAAAATGCCGACTTCACGAACCCGTCGGTGATTGCCGCCCGCATCAACGAATGGGCGAAGCGGAACACCAACGGCTTCATCGACAAGGTTATGGAGCCCCGGGATATCTCGCCGGATCACGTAGCGTTCCTGATGAACGCCCTGTATTTCAAGGGAAAATGGTCGGGCACCGACGATTCTCCTATGTTCAGCGAGAAATCGACTATCGACGCGGATTTCACCAAGTCGGACGGCACCGCAAAAAAGGTGAGGATGATGTGCAACACCCGCTTCCACCTCTATTCGGAGATGGACGGATTCAGGGTGCTCGCAATTCCCTATGCCGATAAGAAATTCCATATGTACATCCTTCTCCCGGACGATAATAACATAGGTGCGCTCCTCGATAAGCTCCAGACAATCTCCTGGGCCGATATTCAGAAGAGTCTGGGCACAGACACCAAAGTCCATCTCCGGCTTCCCAAGTTCGAGTTCGAGAGCACATTGGACCTTATAGAGCCATTGGAGGCTCTGGGAATCAAGCGCGCCTTTGTCAAATATCAGGCGGAGCTCGACCAAATGTTTGTACCTGATGATTATTACTACTGGATAGACAAAGTCCGCCAGAAAGCTAAAGTGAGCGTCGCCGAGTGGGGTGTCAAGGCCGCCGCCGTGACTATTATTGCAGTCCCGGGTGTGACCGCCGTAGAACCGGAGCCCGTCATAAAGGAAGTCAATTTCTTCGCCGACCACCCCTTCGCCTTCTTTATCGCCGAATCCACCTCCGGCACCATCCTCTTCGAAGGAGTCTACTCCGGTCAGTAGGATTCGTATCTCTCGTTCAGATATTTTTCGTATTTTTGCAGTCGCGTCCGGTGGCTTCGCCCCCGACGCCTAGCCTTGGTGGTGGAATGGTAGACACGAGGGACTTAGACATTATTTGAGTGCGCTCTCTGAAAAGAGAGATGTAGAATGCCGTAAATTCAAGGAAACCTCAACGGGTAAAACCGAAGGCAATCTTGAGCCAAGCCTCTGAGAAGAGGAAGGTGCAGAGACTAGACACGGCACACCTAAAGGGCCACACCCCATGGTGAAGGAATAGTCCAGACCACAAAC
>JAFYIK010000015.1 GCA_017538685.1 Bacteroidales bacterium
ACTTCGCGGGCCCCTCCCGCTCACTGGCCGCGGGTGGCCAGGGTTTCCTAACTGCATTATAGCAATTAATCCTTAGAATTCAGCGTTTTTAGGGGTACGAGGGAACGGGATGACATCGCGGATATTCTGCATTCCCGTGATGAAGAGCAAGAGACGCTCGAAGCCGAGTCCGAAGCCGGAATGAGGGCAGGTGCCGAAACGGCGGGTGTCCAGATACCACTCCAGATTGTCGCGCTTCATATGCAGTTCGTCGATACGGCCTTCGAGTTTCGCGAGGTCTGCCTCACGCTCGGAACCGCCGATTATCTCTCCGATCTTCGGGAAGAGGACGTCCATCGCGCGGACTGTCTTTCCATCTTCGTTCTGCTTCATATAGAAGGCCTTGATGTCTTTCGGATAATCCGTGAGGATAACCGGACGCTTGAAGTGCTCTTCCACCAGATATCTTTCGTGTTCGCTCTGGAGATCAGTGCCCCAGTCGACTGGATATTCAAATTTATGGCCGTTTGCGATGGCTTCCTTCAGGATCTTGATGCCTTCGCCATAGGGCAGGCGCACGAACTCCGTGTCGATTACGCCTTTCAAACGCTCGACTAGGGTGTCGTCGTAGCGGTCGTTAAGGAACTGGATGTCGTCCAGGCAGTTGTCGAGAGCATATCTGACCAGGCTCTTGATGAAGTCCTCGGCGAGGTCCATATTGTCCTTGATGTCGTAGAATGCCATCTCGGGTTCTATCATCCAGAACTCCGCGAGATGCCTCGGGGTGTTCGAGTTCTCTGCGCGGAAGGTGGGGCCGAAGGTGTAGATTTCACCCACTGCCGTGGCTCCGAGCTCACCTTCGAGCTGGCCGCTCACGGTGAGGCTGGTCATCTTTCCGAAGAAGTCCTGTTTGTAGTCCGGCAGGCCCTTTTTGTTCTTCGGAACGTTGTTCAGGTCCAGGGTCGTGACCTGGAACATCTGGCCGGCGCCTTCTGCGTCGGACTCGGTGATAAGGGGAGTGTTCAAGTAAACGAAGCCCTTATCGTGGAAATACTGGTGGATGGCGAAGGCCATCTGGCTGCGAAGGCGGTACACGGCGCCGAAGGTGTTCGTGCGCGGGCGCAGGTGCGCGACCGTCCTCAGATACTCGAAGGACGTGTCTTTTTTCTGCAGGGGGTAGCGGACGGGATCGCATTCGCCGTAGACCTCGATCTCCTTTGCGTGGATCTCCACGGCCTGGCCGCTTCCGATGGATTCGACCAGCGTGCCGGTCACGCCTATGCAGGCGCCGGTGCTGATGCGGGCGAGAACGGGCTCGGTCGCCTCGTTCTTGTCCACCACTATCTGGATGTTCTTGATAGTGCTTCCGTCGTTAAGCGCGATGAACGCTATTTCTTTGTTTCCTCTTTTCGTCCTTACCCAACCTTTGGCAAGAACGTCCTGCCCTGCGGACATCGCCAGCAGGTCTTTCACCTTCGTACGAAGTATTTCCTTTGCCATTTATTCTTTTTTTAAAAAGAGCAGCCCCCATTGCGAGGGCTGCTCATATGAGAGAGCCTGAGTTTACTCAGACGGTTTCCTTGCGGAATACATGATCTTAAGCGCGGAGCAGCGACGCAGCTCCTGCTTAACGTCGGTAATGATACCCATTCGGACATCCTGGTCGGCCCTGATGCAGACGGTCATGAGAGGACGGTCGCCCTCTTTCATGGCCTCACGCTCGGAAGCGACGAAGTCACGGATGTCTTCCTTGGTCTTGAAGGAATCGTTCAACTGGATACGGGCGTCCGTACCGTACTGCGCCTGCAGCGAACGGATAGGGGTGCCGATGTTGATATAAGACGAAAGGTCTTTACGCTCCAGTTTCGTGACCTCCGAAGCCTCGGGAAGTTTGACCTGAACTTTGTTCTCGGTCTCACGCATCTGCGTGGTGACCATGAAGAAGAACAGGAGCATGAACACGATATCGGAGAGAGAACCCGAAGAGATTCCGGGAACTTCCTTCTTGTTGCTGCCACCAAACATTGACATAACTTTGTCCTCCTATTATCTTGTTGATGCGTTTACGTCCTTCGGCTCCGCTTCGGAAATGTTCTGGGGAACGGCTTTCTTAACCCATCCCTGCTCCTCCTCCGAGAGGCGGGCATACTTCTTTCCGAAATTGGCCATCGAGAATTCGTCACGAAGTTCGTTGACTGCCTTCACGAGTTCGTTCTGCACCGCGATGTACTGAGAGTAACTGGTACCACGGTCGTTCTGCAGGGAGATAACGCCCTTCGACACGGGAACGGCCTTGAAGCCCTCGATATCCTTCACTTCCTTCTCGGGAAGGCTGGGATCGTTGTTCGGGTTGTCAAGGAACTCCTTGATCTTATCCTTCAGGTAAGGGATGTCGATCTGTTCACTACCGGCAAGTACCTTGTCCGCGGAGTTGATACGCACCACGATGATGTTTCGGCGGTTGATCTTCTGATCCTCGATCTTCTGGTTGGGATCGGGCATCGGAGGAAGACGGCGCGAAAGACCAGTCTGGCTTCCCATTGTGGTTGTCATAAGGAAGTAGCAGAGCAGGAGGAATGCGATATCAGCGGTCGAACTGGTATTTAAACCCGGAGTTTTTTTCTTGGACATAGTGTTTTACTTTGCCTGTTTCTTGTTACGGACACCGGCCACGATCTCTCCGACGATGATGGAAAGGATGGTCAGAGCGCCTACGAGGTAGGTCAGATTGAGAATTGTATCCGTGAGCTTAAGGGTACTCTTCGAAGGTTGCTCGAGCATACCGAGGGCCTCAGAACCCGGCGACAACAGATACACCACAAGGACAAGGACAGCTGCGCCTCCGAGAACGGCGAGAATCTTCCAGAGGAATTTCTTGTCGTTCTTAATCCCGATAGCGCCACCGATAATGATGATGCTGCCGAGAGCGAAGACAACCATCGCATAAGTCCAGTAGAACAGCACGTCGACTGCAAGGCCGTCGTTCTTCTCAAAGCCGTAGATCCAGGCTCCGATGAAGACCGCGACGCTGAGCAGAAGAAGCGCCAGCAGGATCCATTTGATGATTTTACTGTAGTTTTTCATTGTGAGTCTTTATTTTGCCTTGTATGCAGTGAGAACGTCCACGAGGTCGATCGAGGCCTCTTCCATATCGATGGTGATGCCGTCGATCTTGGCGAGGATGTAGTTGTAGAAGACCTGGAGGATCATAGCGACGATAAGACCCGCAACCGTAGTGATAAGAGCGACCTTCATACCGCCAGCCACAACGTTAGGGGAGATATCACCTGCAGCCTGGATAGCGTCGAAGGCCTGGATCATACCGATAACGGTTCCAAGGAATCCCAGGGACGGGGCGATGGCGATGAAGAGGGAGATCCATGAGAGACCGTTCTCAAGCATGCTCATCTGGATGGAGCCGGAGGAAACGACATTCTTCTCCACGACATCCAGACCCTGATCGTAACGATCCAGTCCGTCGTAGAAGATCTTGGCCACAGGACCGCGGGTATTGCGGCAAACATCCTTTGCTGCCTCGATTCCGCCTGCCTTGAGGGCTTCTTCAACTTTCGCGACAAGAGCCTTGGCGTTTGTCCTCGAGAACGAGAGATAGAGAATACGCTCGATCGAGAGAGCCATACCGAGGATAAGGCAGATGATAACGAGTGACATGAACCCTGCACCACCCTCGATGAACTTGGTCTTGAGGGCCTGGTGGAGAGGAATCTCACTCTGAGTGTTGAACGGGTCAACCTCAGCGTCGTCTGCGGGGGCAGCTACCTCGGTAGCTTCCGGTGCAGCCTGCTCAGATTCCTGTGCCGATGCGATGTTGGCGGAGAAGACCAGGATGGCCGCTGCTGCCAAAAACATGGAAATCTTTTTCATAACTGTTTTTGATTGTAGTTTTTAATTGTTGTTATTGATTTTGTTGTTTATGTCCGTTAGCAAAATTCGATGCAATATAGTAAAAAAACTTGAAAGTATTACCATTAAATGAGCTTGTTGAACAGGTTTAAAGCGTTATGCGTGGTCGCACGAACGACCTGATCGACGCTTAATCCTTTTAACTCAGCGAGTTTCGCGGCGATGAGGGGGATGTACGAACTTTCGTTGCGCGTGCCTCTCAATGGAGTGGGCGCGAGATACGGGGCGTCGGTTTCGAGAAGTATCATCTCGATGGGGATGTTCTTGACGGCTTCCGCAATGCCGGCCTTCTTGAAAGTGAGGACTCCGCCGATTCCCACACTCCAGTCGCCGTATTTCCTTATTCTCGCAGCGGTTTCCGCGCTTCCGCTGAAGGCGTGCAGATTTCCCCTCAGGCCGAGTCCGCGGCAGCTGTCCAGCACTGAGAAGAAGTCGTCCGTGGCATCGCGAAGATGAATGTTCACCGGGAGATCCAGCCGAGCTGCAAGCTCCAGCTGGGCTTTCAGGGCTTCTTTTTGCTGCTCCTTGAATTCAGTGCTGAAATGGTAATCCAGTCCGATTTCGCCTATGGCCACGAAACGTTCAGGGTTCTTCGCCTCTTCGAAGACCTTGTCCAATTCCTCCTGCCAGTCCTCTTTCACCGAGCCGGGGTACAGCCCCAGCATAGGAAAAAGCACGCCCGGGTGCTGCGCGCACAAATCCAGCATACTCTGTCTCTCGCCGCTGTCGATGTCTGCCTGGAGCATTCTCGTTACCCCGGCCTGCACCGCCCTGGCGATCACGGCATCCCGTTCGCCTTCATACACCTCGTCGTTGAAGTGGCAATGTGTGTCGATGAATTCCATTAGTACAAATTTACTAATTTCTAACCAGAATCATACACCGTTGAAGCAAATCCGTGACTATGAATCCGCCAGTTTCGAGGGTGCCGACCAATGTCGCGGTCTGGACGTGGTCGATACCGAGCTGCTCGGCGATTTCTTCCACGCAGATTCCGCGGTTGAGTTTGATGCAGACGGCGATGCGGCAGAGCTTTTCGAGGGTGTCCGCATCCGTGCTTCCGGAGTAGCGGTCGCGAACTTCTTCTTCCAGTTCGGCTTTGCGGCGACGGTTGTAGGTGCCGAGTCCGAGGGCGTCCGGCAGGGCTTCGACGTCCGCGATGGGCTCTGCAACCTTTTCGCGCAGCAGCGCGTTGCAGCCCGCCGAGCGGACATCGTCGATCCTGCCGGGCAACGCCCACACGTCGCGGCCGTAATCGAACGCCGTGTGCGCAGTGATCAGACTGCCGCCTTTGCGCTTGGACTCCACCACGATGGTGGCCGACGACAGTCCGGCGATAATGCGGTTGCGCCTGAGGAAGGTCGCGGCCTGGGCACCCGTGCCGGGAGGGAAGTCGGTGATCAGCGCGCAGCCGGGAGTGCCCGCGATCTGCTCGGCGTAGCGCCTGTGGCCCTGTGGGTAGATGTCCTCCGGACCGGTAGGGATGACGGCGATGGTGCGGAGCCCGGCTTCCAGCGCGGCACGGTGCGCCATAATGTCCACGCCGTAGGCCAGTCCGCTCACGATCACGGGTTTATGCTGCGCCTGGGCGAGTGTGAACACTATCTTGCGGGTCCATTCCTGGCCGTAGAACGACACGTCGCGCGTGCCTACGATAGAGATAAAAGGTCCGTCGGCGAAAAGCTCCTCCATAGGAGAAACGCTGAGGACATAGAGGCCGGCGGGGGAGTCGGGGCATTCGGCCAGGGCGGAAGGATACTCCGATTCGCCGAAGGCCAGAAACCGGATGCCAAGTTTACCCAGCGAATCCAGTTCGGCGGCGCTCCTAGCCAGTTCGGCATCCGAGAGCATACCCTGGAAACGCGAAAAGGGACCGAGCAAATCGTCCCTTTCACGTTCGCTCAGGCTGAACAGGGCTTCGATCGAGCCCTTTTCTTCTATAAGTCTGTGCGAAACCTGCGGATAATATCCGAAGGCGCGGTTGAGCGTGCAGGCGCCCACCTTGATGATGTTTGAAGTTTCCATATATCATAATGATTAAAATAAGTTTAGGGTTGGTGAAGACCCCCGATCGGGTCGGGGGTGACGTTTACAGGATCAGCATAGCGTCTCCGTAGGGGCCGAAGCGGTAGCCTTCTTCGAGGGCGACGCGGTAGGCGTTCATCACTTTCGTGAAACCTCCGAAGGCGGCGACCGTCATAAGCATCGTGCTCTGAGGGAGATGGAAGTTGCTCACTATCGCATCCGGGATGGAGAACTCGTAAGGAGGGAAGATGAACTTGTTGGTCCAGAGGTCGTTGTCCTTGATCTCCTTGTTGGTGGTGACGTAGGTCTCCAGGGCGCGGATGACCGTCACGCCCACTGCGACGACCTTATGGCCGGCGCGCTTGGTGGCGTTGATCTTGTCCGCGGCCTCCCTGGTGATAATCATCCTTTCGCCGTCCATTTTGTGCTTCGAGAGATCCTCCACGTCCACCGAACGGAAATATCCCATTCCCATATGCACGGTGATGAATGTTTTGTCTATGTCCTTGAGGATCATCCTGTTGAAGAGCTCGCGGCTGAAGTGCAGACCCGCTGCGGGAGCGCTCACCGCACCTTCGTTCGCGGCGAAGATGGTCTGATAGTTCTCCACATCGGATTCGTCGGTCTCTTCCTTGACCCACTCCGGCACCGGGGTGTGTCCAAGGGCGTAGAGAGCCTGCTTGAACTCCTCGTACGGTCCGTCGTAGAGGAAACGGAGGGTGCGGCCGCGGGAGGTGGTGTTGTCTATCACTTCCGCCACCATACTGTCGTCCTCACCGAAATACAGTTTATTGCCGATACGGATCTTCCTCGCGGGTTCCACGATCACATCCCAGAGCCTCTGCTCCTTCGAAAGTTCGCGGAGAAGAAACACCACGATGTCCGCCTCGGTCTTCTCTTTCTTGCCGTAAAGCTTTGCGGGGATGACTTTCGTGTCGTTCAGCACGAAGTTGTCGCCTTTTCCGAAGTAGTCGATGATGTTCTTGAACTGCCTGTGCTCGATCTCGCCGGTGTCTTTATGAAGAACGAGGAGACGGCATTCGTCTCTCCAGCGAGTGGGTTCCTTGGCTATTTTCTCCTGAGGGAGGTCAAAGTTGAATTGCGAAAGTTTCATATCCGTACATAGACTAAAGTATTATATATACGGTCACTTTCCCCAAAAAGTTTCACCCGATGCTCATCAAAATCCGGCGGCTGAGCGGATGAAGGGTGTTGCAGCGGTTTCCGAGATTGTTGATGAAGCCGAGCGGATGCCCTTCGAAGCAGACGCAGCAAAATCCCCGGGGGGCGTCGGGGAAGCGCAGCGGGTCGTGGTGAAGGTACTCGAGCGCTTGCCCGCGGGTAAGCTCTATGACGGGATACTCGCCGCGGTAGCCCAGGCTGAGCGCGTAGTCGGGGTCGGGGATGAGCTTGTCGCCCTTCTCCACTCCGACGGGCACGCCGTAGCGCAGAGGATGGATTCCGGGAAGAGGGCCGGCGTCCTTGCCGGCGCGGGCCTTTCTGCCTTCTGCGCGACCGGGAGTGAAAACGCCGCTCTTTACGAGCGCACCGACCCACTGGCCTTCGCCGGGCACTTCGCCTGCGCGAAGAAGGTTGCCGCAGCGCGTGAGGCGTACCCCGTACTGAGGGAATTCGTCCTCGGGGGCGATAATCGTCCCGCCCAGCTCGGCGGCCGCCCATTCGAGATTCGAGTCGTTCTCGGCGTCTTCGTAGGTGCAGGTGGAGTACACGAGCACGCCGCCGGGGCGGAGCGCAGGCCACACGTCGGCGAGGATGCGTTTCTGCCGTGCGGCGCAGAGCTGGACGTTCTGCTCGCTCCATTCCTCCACGGCCCTCGGGTCTTTGCGGAACATACCCTCGCCGGAGCACGGCACGTCAGCAACTATAATGTCGAAAGCGCCTTCAAACTGCGCGAACGCGGCAGGATCCACGGAGGTCACCATCACGTTGGGGTCGCCCCAGATCGCCACGTTGTCGCTGAGGATGCGGCTTCGGTCGCGCATAACCTCGTTCGCTACGAGCAGAAACTGCCCGCCCAGAGCTTCGCGGAGGGAAGCCGCCAAGTCGGTGGTTTTTCCGCCGGGAGCCGCGCACAGGTCCAGCACCCGGAGACCGGGCGCTTTCACCGAAGTCAGCGCTTTGCGGAAAATGTGCCCCACATACATTGCGGAGGAATCCTGGACGTAGTAACAGCCGGCGTGGAGCAGCGGGTCCAGGGTGAACACAGGGCGCTCCGCGAGCATCCGCCCGTGCGGGCTCCACGGCACCGGTGTTCCTTCCGGACCCGCGCTCCCCTTGAACGGATTCAATCTGATTGCTACGCTGGGACTCATTAGACTTTCGCCTCCCTGAAAACTTCAAGGATTGACGGATAGGTATTCTTCAAGAACGGGGGCAGGCTGGATTTTGCCACCCACACCGCTTTGCTGATGTCTTCGTCACGCTGGGGGATGAGCTCCACTGGTTTGGTGTAGAGCATATCGTACCACCAGGTGTGCTTAAGATGCCAGATCCCGTTCCTTATATAACAGTGGTCCGTGATGCAGATAAGACCCCTGAGCTCCAATTCGTCCACTCCGGTTTCTTCCTGCACTTCACGTATGGCGGTGACTTCGATGTCTTCCCCTTCCTCGCGATGGCCTTTCGGAAGGTCCCACAGACCGTTGCGGCTGATAAGAAGGAAATCGTCGCGCCTGTTCACTACCAGCCCTCCCGCGGCATCCACATTCTTGAACTGGGCGCACAGATCCGCATAAGCAGCGTCGGTGTCTTCCGCCGGGATGTAGATGCGCGCGATGGAATCAGTCTGTTCGAACATATGCACCAGGGTGCCTATGTCGATTCTGATTCCGGGATGAAAAATCACGGCATTTGGGTCCGACAGCGAATCATCAGTCGGAGGACAGATGATGATGCAGCGCTTCTCGAAATAAATTTTGTGCGTCATTTACTATATTTGCAGAACAAAGATAAAAATTTTTCGATGGCAGCGCAATACACAAGCAAGCACGGAATAGTGGGCCGCCCGCAGCCGGAGCTCTTTATGGCCTTCACGGATATGCGCAACTTCACGCGTATGGTCCCGCAGGACCAGCAGGTCTCGCTGGAGGCTGATTTCGACACACTTACGGCCACCGCGCAGGGGATGAGCTTCAGCGCGAAGATAGTGGAGCGCGTTCCGTATACGAAGATAGTGGCGGAAGACAACGGCGCGCCCTTCCATTTTTCAATAACCTTCCATTTCGATGAAGCCGGCGCCGGAAAGACAGATTTCTGGGTTGAGGTGGACGCCGAACTGAACGGCATCCTTAAAATGATGCTCGGAAGCAAGATTCAGGAGGCGCTGGACAAGATGGTCGACGGAATGGTTGGGGCAACAGCACAAGTATGAAGAAATTAATCATAACGGTATTGTTATTCGCGGTCGCCTTAGCGGCGGCGGGGCAGACGAAGGATGAGTATAACGAGAAATACCAGCGGCTCGCGGGCAGGCTGGGGCCGGCTGGCGTCGGGATCGAGACTCATCTGGACAAATGGGAGGCGGCTTTCCCCGACGACCGCCGGCTCCTGGAGGCCCGCGCGCAGTACTGCCTCGTGAAGGGCAGAAGCTCGGAAGTGGTCCCTAAAAACCAGAGCAAGTTCCTTGGCAACAAACCCATCCTTTCGCTTCCCGATTCGAGCGGCAGGGCGGTGAACTATTTCGAGGAGTACTTCCACGATGACGAACTCTTCGGCCAGGCTATGAAATACTTCGACCGTGCGATAGAACTCTATCCTGATGATCTGTACATAAGGGCAGAGAAGATAGTCGCCCTTCTGGACTACGAAAAAGAATCTCCGGATATGGCGGTGGACGAGATCGACAAACTGATTGCCCTGGAAAAGCAGACGCATCCGAAGTGGACCGCGCTCGGCGAGCCGGTGGAGGAAGGCGGTTTTTCCGACCTTATGAGCACTTTCTGCTACAGGCTCTACAATATAGCCAACGACACCGGTTACAACGCTTTTTTCAGCCTGTCCACCAAACTCTCGAAACTCTATCCGAAAGACCCTAATTATCTGGACAATATCGGGTCTTACTGGCTAGTCGCCAGGGGCAGGGACAAAAAGGCTATGAGCTACTACAAAAAGGCCTTGAAACTCAACCCGGACGACGAAGTGGCGAAGGCCAACATCAGGGTAATCGAGAGGAAGCAGGCGAAGAAGAAAAAATAACTAGAGAGTTTCGCCTTTCACGGACTGCGCCGGATCTATCCTGGATATCTGCAGGGAAGGAAGCAGCAGAAGCAGCATAATCACGCACCACGCGAGAATGTCGGTCACTATTATGGCCGGGACATTCACGCTCACCGGCACATACGAGACGAAGTAGTTGGCCGGGTTCAGTTTAATAAGATGTGTAGCGCTCTGGATCAGGCAGAAGAGCAGCGCGGCAGCATTGCCGGCCGCCAGGCCCAGCACGGTGCTGCGCGAAGCCACGCGCAGGAAGGTGCGGGCGATTCCGCGGCCCGGCATACCCAGCGCCTTGAGGGTGCCGATCGTCTGCGTGCTGCGCATAATCATTATCAGCAGCCCTGAAATCATATTGAACGCGGCCACCAGCGCCATCAGCAGCAGGATGGCCACCACGTTCATATCTATCAGCTGCATCCAGTCGAAGAGATTGGCGTATTTGTAGGACGATGCCGCAGACAGCAGGCCGGTCGCGAACCCGATCTCGGCCGCCTTCTCCATCATACCATCCCGCGTGCGGAAGGCGTCGTCCAGCCGGATTTCGAGAGCGCCCGATTCGCCGTCGGCATAGCCCAGCAGGCGCTGCATATCCGCGAGGGGGCAGTAGACTATCAGCGCTTCGTCCAGCTCCACGGCGGGCTGGTAGACCTCCGCGACCGTGAACTTGCGCAGTTTGACCTTTTCGCCGACGAAGTAAGAGAGCATCGGATCGCCCACTGCCAGCCCTGCCTTTCGCGCGAGCTTTTCGGGGATGCGGACCTGCAGGCGGTCGGTCAGCGCCGGCACGCCCTTGAAAACCACTCCCTCCAGCACCTCGCCGCTGCGCACTATGCCCGGCTGGATGACCACGGGGTCCACGCCGCGTATGCCCTGCACCTGCGCGAGCTTTTCCTGCAGGTCGGGGGTGAGGCGGACGGCCGCAGTGTCGGTGAGCACGACGTCCGAGACTACCTCGGAGATTGCATCACGCAGGGCCTTGCGGTAGCCGGACGCAACGCTCACCGACACGATCATAATGAACGCGGAGATAGCGGTCGCCCAAATGGAGACCTTGCCCTTGAACCTTATTCTGGAGGCTATGAAGCTGTCCGCCTTCATCGCTTGGAAAGCTGCTTGTTCTGCACGGGAGAGAGGTAGAACGGCCACCATATGCCCAGCTTGAGGCCGCTTCCGCCGCCGCTGGTAATGACGTGCCTGTGCGAACTGAATATGTCTGTTTCGTCCATCGGCCAGCCTTCACCCGCATTCTGGTATTTTATGAAGACGGTGACCTGCTTCCACTGCATATTGACGAATAAGTCGAAGTAGGGGCCGTTGTTGTAGGCGAATTCGTTCTGGTTCTTGAAGGTGCCGGTGATGTAATTCCATTCCGGCGAGTACCATTTCGTGTTCCACCAGGCGTTCACGCCCAGCTGCATATCGAGCACGTTCTTCTCCACGGGGAACTGGATGAAATACTTCAGGTTAAGCGCCAGTTTCGGCAGAGGAATGACTTTCTCGTTGGAAGACAGCTGCATCAGCACTCTGTTGTCCAGATGCAGGAAATTCGCAATCACGAATTCCTTGCGTACATAGCCTGAGAGCACGCTTATCACCCCGGCGGTGTGCTGTTTGGTGATGCCCAGGGTGTCGTAGTAGACGGGGTTGCCGATCAGGGCATAGCCGGCCTTGGCATCCAGCTTCCAGTACGGGATGTGCACCGAACCTTCCACCTTCGTGACGGAAGTCTTGCTGAAGTCGTTGTCCCAGCGCAAAAGCGGGTTCACGGTGCTGTAGAAATGGCGCTGGTAATATGTGGCGCCGGTCAGGCTTTCGCTGAAGCTGGCAGTGAGGGCAATGGGGGAGCGGCGCGCCCGCCGGAAGGGGTAGAACTCCATCCCGAGGTTGGCCTGAATGTCCATATTTCCGGCGTCCGCGCCCGCGAACACCAGATGCGCTTTCGCGTCCCACCGTGCGTTGTCGGTGAACTGTCCGCGAGCTCCGGCATAGGTGTACAGCGAGTTTTCGTAGGCCCTGCTGGTGTCCGCGGCGGTGACTTTGTGGTAGGAGTGGACATAGTCGCCGATTCCCACGTCGATCTTCGAGATCAGGCCATCCGCGCTCCAGGGCTGGAGGCGGAGGTAGATGCGGTTATCCAGGCGGGTCTGGCCGAGCGAGTCGGCTTCCGTGCCGTTGATGAACTCGCGCTGGAATTTGGAATACTCCACTGCGTGGCCTATGAAGGCGGTGGTTACGTCCGCCGTGCTGTCCGGAATGAAGGTGCTGTCGCGCCTGGCCCGCCAGTCGTTGATGAACTCGAACGGGATGCGCAGCTGCTGGTCGGCATAGGCGGTGAATTTCTTGTTATTGGATTTCGCCGCGGCCATAGCGATGGGTATCTCGCGGATTTCACGGGTGGTGTCCCTGATATCGGAGAGGTTCGTGATTCCGCCGTTTTCGCCCATCTCCACGGTGTTGTGGATGATGCCGGCGTTCGCCAGATAGCGCTTGCCGAGGTAATTGACGCCGACCGCGGCGGTCTTGTTCTTCACCTTTTCGTTGATGAGCATACCGCCGCCGCCCCATTTGTCGTAGAGGAGGCTGTAGTTCAGCTCGGGGGTGATGTTGTTGGTGGTGAAGATATGGATGTTGTCCGATTCCTTTTCATCGCCTGCCATAAGCGTTCCGTAGTAGCCGAGCTCGGTGTGAGGGGTTTTCGTGTTGTACTGGGTGAAGGTCTCTGGGTTGAAGGTCCAGGCCTCATACGGGTCGTAGAAACTCACTCCCGTCGTCTTCCGGTTGAGGTAATTGTAGGTCTGCACCGGAGAGCCTGCGACTCCCAGCCAGGAGGCGTTTACGTCTTCTCTCAGGAACCTGTAATCGTAGAAATGGTAGTTGTAACTCGTGTCCGGGACATACGGACTAAGCTGTCCGAAGTCGCGGTCTTCCGTCCACGCGATTATGCGCTTGAAGTGCATAGAATCCGGCACGGCATAAGTGTCCAGGATTCTCGGCGTGTTTTCGCGTATGGAGTCTTTGATGGCCTGCTTTTCCGCCTTGATGCGGTCCAGGCTGTCGCGTATGGCTTTTTTGCGGAGCTCTTTCTGCTCGAAGTCGTATTTCTTGCGCTCTTCCTTCGAAAGGCCGTTGTACCAGGCGAGGAATGCGGCTTTCGCGCGGGCAGTGCTGTCTGCGTAGTAGGTGGAATCGAGCTTATGGCGCTCGGACCAGTTGAATTCTGCGAGGGTGCTGTCCGTCCGGGCGAGGCTGACGCCGTATTTATAATTTATAATTAAAGTGTCTTCGATTTCCGTCGTGTCGGCATTCCGTATTCTCTCGAATCCTGCCCAGACGATTTCCATCGAGTCTATCTGCTCGCGGTAAGAGTCCATCAGCGAATCGCCTTTGTGCTGGAGGGAATCGGCCACCTCTTTGTGAGTCAGCGAATCCAGCAGGGCGACGTAGTATTTATAGCGCCAGGGATCCAGTTCCCTCAGCGAATCGGGCGCTTTGATGGTATCGCGTGCGGTGAGGTGCGGGAGGGTGTCCAACAGTTCTTCGGAGCCATAGTCCAGGGTGTCCGGGCCTCCGAGCAGCGAGTCCGCGATTTCGACTTTTTCGAAATCGCCTTTGCGGCGGGATTTGTAGTTGCTGACCGGGTAAACGACCGTGTCCGGAACGGGCTCGTAAGCAGGCTCATACGGCCCCAGTTGGGACGGCCCGGACGCCATCTCGGCCGCCACCGCGATGACGATGCTGCCGAATAGCGCTACAGGAAATATGAACTTTTTAAAACCCGCTTTCATCCTTGAATTCTTACAACCACTACTTTTCCGGAATAATATAAATGTCGTCGCCGTGCTCCGCGAAGTTCCAGTTTTCGCGTGCGAACTTCTCGAGGGAGTCTTTGTTTGAAGTGAGGGACTCGATCTTCTGGTCCAGCTCACGTATCTTTTTATCGTTGGCTTTGATCTCCTTGTTCTGACGGGCTATGGTGAATCCGCCCTGGATCCACCTGATCACATTGTCTTTTTTGACGAAGAGAAAGACCACTGCAATCGCGGCTGCGACTATCGCCACACGGGCCAGCGAACGCTGCTCCTTGCGGTTGCCGTCTTTGCTCTTGTCCCAAATATCTTTCATATAGCCCATATTGTCGCAAATTTAGTTAAATTTGCATAACAATAAAAGCCACATTATGAAACCTACACTCTTAGTTCTTGCTGCCGGTATGGGCAGCCGTTATGGCGGACTCAAGCAGATGGACGGCCTCGGCCCCTCCGGAGAGACCATCATCGATTATTCCATTTACGATGCAGTGAAAGCCGGATTCGGCAAGGTCGTGTACATCGTCCGCGAGTATTTCCGCGAAGCGATGGAAGAGCACGTCCATGAAAAATATGCGGGCGTCAGGTGCCCGGACGGCTCTCCTCTGGAGTTTGCCTTCGTCACCCAGGAACTTGAAAAGATTCCTGCCGGCTTCGTGCTGAACCCCGCCCGTGAGAAGCCTTGGGGAACGGCCCACGCGATGCTTATGGCGGCCGATGTGATCGACACTCCTTTCGTGGTGATCAACGGCGACGACTATTACGGACACGACTCGTTCCGTCTGGCGGCAGAGTGGTGCAAGGCCCATGAGTCGACGAAGGGCGTTTATGGCATCATCGGTTTTGAGGTGGACAACACCCTCTCCGAGAGCGGCGGCGTTTCCCGCGGCATCTGCAGTTACGACGCTGATTTCCATCTGACGGATGTCGTGGAGCATCATAACGTCATGTTCGAGGCGGACGGCAAACTTCGCGGAGACAACTCCGTCACCGGCGAGCGCGTCGAACTCAAGCCGAAGGATCTATGCTCGATGAATATGTGGTGCTTCACACCGGATTATTTCGAGGCCAGCCGCGCGATTTTCGTGGAGTTCCTGAAGGCGAACATAAACGAACTGAAGAAGGAGTTCTACATCCCGTTCGTGGTGGACAACCTCATCAAGAGCGGCGCCGCCTCCTGCGATGTTCTCGGAACGCCCGACCGTTGGTTCGGAGTCACCTTCAAGGAGGATCGCCCCGCCGTGGTCGCCAAGTTCGCCGAACTAGTCGCCAAGGGCGTGTATCCCACTCCGTTGTATAAATAATGAGAAGAGGCAATTACAATCTGTACCAGACCTTTGAGTATTTCAGCCCGAAATGGCGCGGGATACTCGGTCTGGTTTTCTGGTTTCTGGTGGGTGTGCTTCTGGGCAGCGGTATTACTTTGGTGATCACCAAGTACTTCGGCTCGCAGGTGGCTTTGGACTACGGCACTCTTATCAGTTATCCTGTGATGTTCATTCCTCCTATGGTGTTCGCCGCGGTCCGCAGCCGCCGGAAGGAGATGGAAATAGGCGCGGTCGGCTCGCCGCTGGAGGTGGGAAACTTCGCTCCGCTCGGCGGCTGGCTCTGCGCGGCGCTGGTGATGATAGTCACTCTCGCGTCAGGTCTGGTGTCCGATTCCATCGGCTCCCTTCTGCCTGAAATGCCGGAATGGCTGAAGACCGCCCTCGAAAGTATGACCGGCGGTGTTTTCTGGGCGAACTTCCTCTGTGTGTCGATCTTCGCCCCGATCTTCGAAGAGTGGCTCTGCAGGGGTATGGTGCTCCGCGGGTTGCTGGATAGGGGAGTCAAGCCGATTTGGGCGATCCTGTTCTCAGCCGTGTTCTTCGGCATCATCCATATGAACATCTGGCAGATGATTCCCGCTATCATCCTGGGAGCCATCTTCGGCTATGTGTATTGGAAGACCCGTTCGCTGAAACTCACGATGCTGATGCACTTCACCAACAACACCCTCGCTCTGATTCTGAGCCGCATCGATTCCTTCGAAGGCATGGACACCTGGTCTCAGATTCTCGGAGAGTGGTACTGGCCGGTCTTCGCTTCCTGTGTCCTCATCGTCGTCCTCTTCTTTGTCACTTTCCGCCGCATCCAACCGGCGAAATAAATACTTTAGTAATAATATGACCCCCGAAGGATTTCTCTTTCGGGGGGCGTTGTTTTCCTAATGGGGGTCAACGTAGAATTATTGCATTTTTTTAGCACTGACCCCAATTATTGAAGGGATCAGCGCTAATTATCACTCGAAAAGTTGCGTTGACCACCTCGTTTTTCGGGGTCAGCGTAAAAAAACAGCCGAAAAGTTGCATTGACCGGTTACTCTTCAGGCACGGACTTTCCGTTGAAGATGAAGTTCGAGCCGGAGTGCTTTTTGCCGTTGAG
>JAFYIK010000119.1 GCA_017538685.1 Bacteroidales bacterium
AACTTCCAGGTGCCCACCGAGTTGAGACCGGAGAGAAAAGTATCGCTTTCTATGAAGAATATGATCTCTTTTGCCCGCAAGCGTTCCGGTCACTCGATGGCAGAAAAACTGTGCGCAGAGATCGTAGCGGCTTACAACAACGAAGGTGGTGCATTCAAGCGCAAAGAGGATATGCACAGAATGGCAGAGGCCAACAAGGCATTTGCCCACTTCCGTTTCTAAAATCTAGTTGACAAACTGCAGTAATGGCTAAACGGGATCTTCAGTTCACACGTAACATCGGCATCATGGCTCACATCGATGCCGGTAAGACAACCACGTCTGAACGCATCCTGTACTACACCGGCAAGACGCACAAAATCGGCGAGGTCCACGAAGGAGCGGCCACAATGGACTGGATGGTCCAGGAGCAGGAGAGGGGTATCACTATCACCTCCGCTGCCACCACCGCCTTCTGGCACTATGCGGGAAAGGTCTACCAGATCAACCTGATCGACACTCCCGGCCACGTCGACTTCACCGTGGAGGTGGAGCGCTCGCTCCGCGTGCTGGACGGCACTATCGCGACATTCTGCGCGGTAGGACGCGTGCAGCCGCAATCCGAGACGGTATGGCGCCAGGCGGACAAGTACGGGGTTCCGAAGATCGCGTACGTCAATAAGATGGACCGCGTCGGAGCGGACTTCCTCGCTTGCGTTGAGGAAATCCACAATAAGCTCGGCGCGAAAGCGGTGCCCGTCTGCCTCCCCATCGGGGCGGAAGACAAATTCGAGGGCATCGTGGATCTTATCGACAGGCAGGCCATCTACTACAATTCAAGTGAAGAACTGGTAAATTATCACTACGGGACGGTTCCTGAGGATATGGTCGACGAAGTGAACGCCTGGCGCGACAAGCTCGTGGAGGCGGCAGCAGAGTGCGACGAAACCCTGATGGAGAAGTATTTCGAGGACCCGGAGTCCCTTACGAGAGAAGAGATTATCGCGGCGCTTCGCAAGGGCACGATCTCAATGCAGATCGTTCCGGCGTGCTGCGGGTCTTCTTTCAAAAACAAGGGAGTCCAGTTCCTGCTGGACGCAGTTATGCGTTATCTTCCGTCCCCGCTTGATAAAGGCGCCGTGAAGGGTGTGAACCCCCGCAATGGAGCCGAGATCGAACGTCAGCCTTCAGACAGCGAGCCTTTCTGCGCGCTCGTGTTCAAGATCGCCACGGATCCGTTCGTGGGCCGTCTTGCATTCCTGCGCGCTTATTCCGGCAAGCTGGACGCCGGATCTTATGTGCTGAACGTAAGGTCGGCGAAGAAGGAGCGCGTCGCGAGGCTCTATCAGATGCACTCGAACCACCAGAACCCCATCGAGGTTGTGGAGGCCGGAGACATCGCGGCGGCAGTCGGATTCAAGGACCTCAGGACTGGCGACACCATCTGCGAAGAGGGTCACCCCATCGTCCTCGAGTCTATGGAGTTCCCGGACCCCGTCATCGGAGTCGCCGTGGAGCCGAAAACCCAGCAGGATCTTGATAAATTGGGCGTTGCGCTCGCCAAGCTTTCCGAGGAGGATCCTACCTTCACCGTGAAGGCGGACGCTGAGACCGGTCAGACCATCATCAGCGGTATGGGCGAGCTTCACCTTGACATCATCATCGACCGTCTCCGCAGGGAGTTCGGAGTGGAGATCAATCAGGGTGCGCCCCAGGTCAACTACAAAGAGGAAATCACAGCCAGCGTTCAGCACCGCGAGGTTTACAAAAAGCAGACGGGCGGACGCGGCAAGTTTGCCGACATTATCGTGGAAATCGGGCCGGCAGATCCCGGTGTTACCGGGCTCCAGTTCGAGAGCGTCGTCAAGGGCGGAAACATCCCCAAGGAGTTCATCCCTTGCATCGAGAAGGGCTTCAAGTCGGCTATGGCCAACGGCGTACTGGCCGGCTGCGAAGTCCAGTCGATGAAAGTTACCGTGCTTGACGGCTCTTATCACCCGGTCGACTCGGACCAGCTTTCGTTCGAAATTGCCGGACGTATGGCGTTCCGCCACGCATGCCCCAAGTGCAAACCTGTCATTCTTGAGCCCATCATGAGCCTCGAGGTGGTCACACCCGAAGAATATATGGGCGATATCGTAGGCGACCTCAACCGCCGCCGCGGACAGATCAGCGCGATGGACAGCACGGCGAACGGAGCGCGCATCATCAAGGCGTTCGTACCGCTTTCCGAGCAGTTCGGTTATGTGACGGTGCTCCGTACTCTCTCTTCAGGACGCGCCACCAGCACGATGTCATTCGACCATTATGCTGAGGTGACTCCTTCCATGCAGAAGGAAATAGTCGAGAAGAGCGGGTACAGACTGCTGGCAGATGACAATGATGAGTAAAGTACAAAAAACGTTAATATGAGCCAGAAAATCAGAATTAAACTCAAATCCTTCGATCATATGCTCGTTGACAAGTCAGCGGCTAAGATCGTCGAGACTGTGAAGACCACCGGAGCGAGGGTCAACGGACCTATTCCGCTTCCGACCAACAAGAAGATCTTCACCGTCAACCGCTCAACCTTCGTCAACAAGAAGTCGCGTGAGCAGTTTGAGCTCGATTCATACTGCAGGCTCCTGGACATCGAGGACAGCAACGCAAAGACCGTTGACGCCCTGATGCGCCTCGAACTCCCTGCAGGAGTTGATGTAGAGATCAAAGTTTGACGACGCGCGGTCTTTCCGACCGCAGTCTGACTGGTCCCTTAGCTCAGTTGGTTAGAGCACCTGACTCATAATCAGGGAGTCGCAGGATCATGCCCTGCAGGGACCACAAAA
>JAFYIK010000016.1 GCA_017538685.1 Bacteroidales bacterium
GGTGATCGAGGCAGTAAGGGCGGCGGGGTACTTCGCCCGGCTGGAGGATCCGAGACAGGGGCGGCAGGTAGTGGCGGCAACGGTCGCCTGTCTTATCTGAACGAACAGGAGGAGGAGGCCCGGGGCCAGACCTGAAAAAGAAGCGGCGGCAGCTTCTCCGGGCGCAAGTTTAATTTAGAACGATTCAAAATTATGAAACAGGGTACAATCATAGTTTACTGGGGTCCAGTCGGGGCGATGGTCTATTTTTACGTGACCGACAACGCCGAGGGCCAGCACGTTTTCTGCAAGCTGGGGACGGATCCGGCAACGGCCAGCTTTACCGACTTCTGGCGGATGTCGCCGGGATGGATGGAGGAGAAACGCCGGGCCGGAGTGCTGGAGGAGTTCCCCGACGGGCTGGGGCCGGACGACTGCGCCCGTATTGATACCTACAACGCCGAACACGAAATTTTATAATACCGAGGAGGACCAGACAATGAAAACAGCCTATTTTATCGTATCAATCCCTGACGGGGATCACTTCGTAGCGGCAGACACCACCAACGGCCAGAAGCTCTCGTATCTGGACTTTTTCGACCGCTGCCTGTTATATCGCTACTTTGCGCCGGGTGCGGTCTCCATCCAGCGGATCCCGGCAGCAGAGGCCAGAAAACGGCACGACCGCCCGGCCAGTTTCCGGGACCTGTTCCGGCTTGGCCAGTGGCAATAAATTTGCTGAAATTTTTCGCAAAAATGTTTGCAATTTAATAAAATGTTATTAACTTTGCATAGGATTTAGAACGGAAGGGCCAACCGCTACAAACAGGCACAAATAGAAATGGAACGCTACGACTACCGCCAGAACGTCAAAGACGACGTTAAAAACTACATCAAGGAGAACGAGATCCACTGGACCGAGGACGACCGCGACGACGTGCAGAACGATGTCAACGAGCAGTGCTGGGTCGCTGACAGTGTGACCGGGAACGGCTCCGGCTCCTACACCTTCAACACGTGGCAGGCCGAGGAGAACGTCTGCCACAATACCGAATTACTGGCCGAGGCTCTGGAGGAGTGGGGACAGCAGGGCGAGAACATACTGGAGAAGGGCGCGGAGTGGGCCGACGTTACGATCCGCTGTTACCTTCTGGGCGAGTGCATCGGCACGGCAATGGATGAGCTGGAGGCGGAGGGCTGGAATGAAGGGTACGAGCCGGAGGCGGACGACGACGAGGCCGAGGAATAGGCCCGACACCCAGCACCGGGGACGGCGGACGGCATCAGGGAGCGACACCCTGCCCCGGTCCAAGTTTATTTCAGAACGATTCAAATTTAGACCGATATGAAAATCGAGATCACAGAGAGACAGGCCGTAGTGCTGGCACTGGCCGTCACCAACTACACCAAGCAGCTGGACCTGTACGTCCAGAAGTCCGGCTCCCTTCTGGGTGCTGACTACAACGAGGAGGCCCAGACCTACAAGGCCGAGGCCCAGACCCTGTTAGGCATCATCGCAAAGGCCGACACCGATAACCGGGCCGGAACCTTTGCCAACATCAAGAAGGATCTGCACGACCTTGCTACGGAGGCGTTCTGGTACATCAAGAAGCAGGTGGACGAGAGGGGCGAGATCCACGCCGAGGCGAGATTTGCCGGAGCCGTACTGGACTGGGACGACTGCCACCGCTTCCCCTTCGTCGGGATCGGAGTCCGTGGCGAGACAATGATGTTTGACGACGATTGGCACGCCCACGTCGCCGACGACTCCGAGATTATCGAGATCGCAGTCAAGCTGCAGAAGGGGCAGGGAAATGTGTAGTTTTGCAGTGGTATTCTACAGCTTCGGCTTCTGGTTCGTCGCTGGCTGGGTCTATTTAGCAATCAAAGACAGGAGGACAAAGAAATGAGAGTCACCAGATTTAGAGCAATGAAGAAAGACAAGCAGGCCGGAGGCCGGGGCCGCGCTCTGGCCGTGGCACTGGGCCGGGAGTTGAGGATGCAGGGCCACGTCGTCGCCGAGTCCGTCGCCGGGGAGTTCTGCACCAGTGCCGACTTCGAGACGGTGCAGGATCTGGCCTACAAGCTGGCCGATAGGAACAAGTGCTACAGCACTGCCGCGCTCCGTATCTTCGAGACAGAATAATTTGCTGTGCAGATAGGTTGCACACCTTCTGCCTACCTTTGCAGCGTTGAACCTTTAACCGCGAGTCCGGCGGCATATAAACAGGGCTTTTGCGATATGTCCAGAGCGACTGCCACCACCTTCGTAGCCGATGCCTTCGGCAAGACCTACACCTTCAACTGCGATGAGACCATCACCGCAAAGGGCCTGACCCACGTCTGTAGCGACGGCGACGGCCACGTCACCCAGAAGGTCTGGGGCAACCGCCCGTGGGAGGGCTTCAAGTACGAGGCCGTGCTGCGCAAGGCCATCAACAAGCTGCCGGAGGCCGTCCGCCCGGTCCTGATTCAGGCTCTGATCGAGGCGAAGAAGCAGACCGCCCAGCAGGAGGCCGACACAATGCTGGAGGACTTCCAGCGGCTTTATGACGGGTTAACGCCCGAGAACAA
>JAFYIK010000017.1 GCA_017538685.1 Bacteroidales bacterium
CGATGCACACGAAAGAAGAAAAACTCGCCGCCCTCGGGCGCCTTTTGGATATTATGGTCCAGCTGCGGGCGAAATGCCCGTGGAATGCGGCACAGACGACCCAGTCCCTGCGTCCGATGACCCTGGAAGAAGTCTATGAGCTGAGCGACGCCGTCCTCAAAGGCGAGGATGCGGAGCTGCGCAAAGAGCTCGGCGACGTGCTGCTGCACATCGTCTTCTACGCCCGGATCGCGGAAGAGGAAGGGCGTTTCGATATCGCGGACGTTGCGGAAGGCATCGCCGAAAAGATGGTCTTCCGCCATCCGCACGTTTTCGGCAATCTCGAGGTGGCCGACGCCGACGAGGTGTCGCACAACTGGGAGATGATGAAGACGAAGGAAAAGGGCGGGAACAAGCGTGTGCTATCCGGCGTCCCGGACGCCCTCCCGCCGCTGCTCAAGGCTTTCTTTATGCAGGACAAGGCCCGCGGGGTCGGCTTCGACTGGGAAGACAAGCACGATGTATGGGACAAGGTGAAGGAAGAGGTCGGCGAGTTCCAGACTGAGATCGAAGCGATGGAGCGCGAGGACGGCTTTGTCGAGCCCTCGCAATTCGCTCCGGCCCCCGGCTCCTCCGAGGGTTTCAAGGCTGCCTATGACCGCGCCGAGTCTGAGCTGGGCGACCTTCTTTTTGCCCTCGTCAACGCCGCCCGCCTTTACGGCCTCAACCCCGACACTGCGCTCAACCGCACCTGCGACAAATTCCGTCGCCGCTTCACCTACCTCGAGGAGCAAACCCTCCGCAAAGGCCGTCATCTGAAAGACCTCTCCCTCCCCGAAATGGACGCCATCTGGGACGAAGCGAAGTCGAAAGGGCTGTAGCGGTATTACAACAATTAATTGACACATAAAAGATAACCATAGATATGGCTACTACATCTGTTCAAACAGATCTGATTGCTCATTGCATTCAGTTTATGTCCGACAAGGATCTTATCTTACCCTTTTTTGCCCGGCACGGCATAAAAGTACGGAAGTCTTATTCATACGATAAACTGGCCGAGGCCTTCGAAAAGTCGCCGGACGCATTTACACTAGATGAATTGCGTACTGCCTTTCGAGATGCGTGGGTCCCCTGCGATCTGAATCTCCATATTAACAATTTGAGGTCAGGAAGGCTGAAAGGCCATAACTGGCACGGAGCGAGACCCTCATTTCTGCATCTTTCCATCCAGGATTGGGTGCGGGAATGCAGTACTGGATCCATCTCTTTAGACCAGTATCTGGAGTTGGGGACCGACATTATCCGTCACGAGTACTTTATGGTCGCAACGCACGATATCTGTGAGACCTCGATCATCCAGTATTTCCCTTCGGTCATCCCGCCGAACCGCTCAAAGAGCGTTACGGATTTCGTATTCGACGGTATCCCGTATGACCTCAAATTGACTACGCATCAGTATGACTGGAAGTCCGTGGCTGGAAAGATGACTCTTGATGAGAAGAAGAAACTGGCTTTCGAGCTGTACAAAGGTGCCGATGTCGAAAGAATGAGAGCCAAAGCCTATTTGTGTCGGAACAACTGGGGTCTGAACCGCTTGTACTATGTCGTCAACGATCAGGACAAGTGGCTGCAGGACCCGCTTGGGACCGTACAGTTCTTATTGGACAATCTCTGCGATTCCGCCAACTATTTCGACATAGAAGTCCACGGACTCAAAGTGCACATCGGCTTTATCGAGCAATAATCGTATCCCCCCTTGCAGAGCTGAAAGATAGTCCTTATCTTTGCATATAGATTGGACATTTTTGGACAATCCTGAACAGCAAAGAGTTGGCTATATGGAGGAAAGGGATTTCTATTCTATCGCAGAGATTGCAGAGCATCTGAGCCTTTCGCAAAAGTCTATCCGGCGCTACATCGCCGGAGGTCAGTTAGGCGCCGTCAAGATCGGCACCAATTACCGTATTCCGAAGGGCGCCCTTGATTATTTTATTAATAATCAAGCCAATAAAGAGCCCGTTGTCAATTATGATCTGTTTGGGAATATTGTCGAAGAAAGAGTTCCGGTCCGGCATTCCACGAAATCCGATATTGTCAACTGGTATGATATCCGGTCACAGTGGGAG
>JAFYIK010000120.1 GCA_017538685.1 Bacteroidales bacterium
ACAAAGGCACCCTCGCCATCACCGAGATACCTTACGGCAAGACCACCGAACTCGTCAAGGAGTCCATCATCAAGGCCAAGGACAAAGGCAAGATAAAGATCAAGAAGATCGATGATATGACCACCGACAAGGTGAACATAATCATCCACCTCCCTGCCGACGTGTCGCCGGACAAGACCATCGACGCCCTCTATGCCTTCACGGACTGCGAGACGACGATAGCTCCGAACGCCTGCGTCATCGTGGACGACAAGCCCCAGTTCCTTTCGGTGCACGACATACTCGAGTACAGCACCGAGCACACCAAGGACCTGCTCCTGCAGCAGCTTCAGTACAGGCTCGGCGAACTTGAGCGCGACTGGCATCTCACCTCGCTCGAGCGCATCTTCTTCGAAAACAAGGTCTACAAAATTCTCGAGCAGGACCAGAAGACCTGGGAAGACCAGAAGAACGACATCCTCGCCCGGATGAAGACCTACGAAGACCTGCTCCGCAAGGAAGTGACGATGGAAGACATCGACCGCCTCGTGGACAAACCGGTCCGCAAGATCTCCAAGTTCGACGCGAAGGAGCTCGACGCGAAGATCCTCGCCATCGAGGACGAGATGCGCAAGGTCCAGGGCAACATCGACGGCATAGTCCGTTACACGATTGACTGGTTCAAGTCGCTTAAGAAGAAATACGGCGACGCTTTCCCGCGCCTTACCGAACTCACCGGCTTCGAGACCATCGCGGCCAACAAGGTCATCAACAACAACGCGAAACTCTACGCCAATATGGCGGAGGGCTTCGTGGGCATAGGCCTCAAGAGGGAGGAGGGTGTTCAGTTCGTCTGCGACTGCTCCGACATATCGGAAGTCATCGTCATCCGCAAGGACGGCGTGTACAAAGTCACCAAGGTGGAGGAAAAGGCCTTCTTCGGCAAGGATCTCCTTTATGTGGGCATCTTCGTCAGGAACGACGAGCGCACGATCTACAACGTGATCTACCGCGACGGCAAGACTTCGGTCTACTACGCCAAGCGCTTCTCCATCACCTCGGTCACCCGCGACAAAGAATACGACATCACCACCGGCAAGGAAGGCTCCAAGATAGTCTGGTTCACCGCCAACCACAACGGCGAAGCGGAGACCGTGAAGATCCAGCTGCGCCCCCGCGCGAAGCTCAAGAAGACCGCCTGGGAGTACGACTTCAGCACCCTCGCCATCAAGGGCAGGGCCTCCAGGGGCAACCTCGTGAGCAAGTACCAGATCCAGAAGATCACCCTCAAGTCCGCCGGCGTGTCCACCATCGCGGGCAAGGACATCTGGTACGACGCCTATATCCAGAAGCTCAACGACGAGCAGCGCGGCCAGTACCTCGGCGCGTTCGACACCAACGACAAAGTGCTCGCCGTGTTCACTAACGGCACATACTACACCACCTCCTTCGACGTGTCCAACAGATACCAGGGAGAGGTGCTCGTAATCGAGAAGTTCGATCCGGAGAAGACCTACACCGCCCTCTACTACGACGGCGCAGCAAAGGCCTACTATGTGAAGCGCTTCTCATTCGCCGTCAGCGACAACAACCCCCAGAGCTTCATCGCGGAAGGGCCCAAGTCCAAGCTTATCGGCCTCAGCGACGACCTGCATCCGCAGTACCTCGTCACCTTCGGCGGCAAGCACGCCCACAGGGAGCCCGAGGCGATCGACGCAGAAGAGTGGATAGCGAAGAAGGGAGTGGGAGCGAAGGGCAAGAAGTGCCATAGCCTCGATGTGAAGAAGGTCGAGTTTATCGAACCGCTTCACAAACCCGAGGACGACATAAACACCGAAGAAGAAGGTCCGCACGACGTGATCGATCTCGGCGCCGATCTGGGACAGGACATCCCCGGAGGAGTGGAGATCGACCTGGGCGACCTTCCTGAGATAACGATAGAAGAACCGACGCTGTTTTGATAGTATCGCTGACAGGTTATATGGGTTCGGGAAAGAGCTCGACAGGCAGTGAGCTTGCCGGGCTCCTCGGATGGGAGTTTATCGACCTGGACGCTTACATTGAGGGGAAGATAGGAAGGTCCGTGGGCGAGATTATCGCGCAGGACGGAGAGACGAGATTCAGGGCTGTGGAAGCTGAGGCCCTGCGGGATGTAGTGATAATGCATCAGCTTACGGGTGAAAACCTGGTCCTCGCCTTAGGGGGAGGAACGATAATGAC
>JAFYIK010000121.1 GCA_017538685.1 Bacteroidales bacterium
GACCGACGCGCTCGCGATAGCTATGTGTCATTACTACCAGCTTTCGAGCCCGCTGACTAGCGGAGACAGCGCCGGATCGTGGAAGAAGTTTATCAAAGATAACCCGGACAGGGTAAAGTAGTTGGTTATGAATCTAAACCTTAGAGTTGCCGCGTTCCTGCTCTTCGCAGGCGTCGTCGCGCACGCACAAGCCTTTTCGGTGAAGGCCGTCCTTAAAGATTCCCAGTCGGAAGAAGCCGTCAGTTTCGCTACCGTCTCGCTCCACAACCCCGCAAACGACAAGGGCGTTGCGTACGAGCTCAGCGATGAAGACGGAAAGGCAGTGCTTACCGGCATCAAGCCCGGCAAATATGTGTTCAAGGCCGAGCTGCTCGGCTACAAAAAGTACGAGCAGAAGATTGAGATCAAGGACGCCGACCTGGATCTCGGCATCGTGAAGATGGCCCCTGACACGAGAATGCTGGAAGCCGCGATAGTCACCGACCGCGGCAACCCTATCCAGATGAAGCGCGACACCATCGCCTTCACGGCCAGCACTTTCAAGACCACGGACAACGATATGCTCGAGGACCTTCTGAAGAAGATCCCTGGAATGGACATCTCGGAAGACGGTACCATCACTCATAACGGCAAGGAAATCAGTAAGATAACGATCGACGGCAAGACCTTCTTCCTCAACGATCCGCAGATTGCCACCAAGAACCTTCCCGCGAAGGTGATCGACAAGCTCAAGGTCATCGAGAAGAAGTCCGACCAGGCCGAGTTCACCGGCATCGACGACGGCGAGGAGGAGACCATCCTGGACCTCACCGTGAAGCCGGGAATGATGAACGGCGTGTTCGGAAACGTGATGGGCGGCGCCGGACACGACATCCCCTCGACCGACATCACCGGCGACTGGCGCTGGCAGACCGGCGGCTTCGTGGGCAACTTCACCGATAAGTACCAGCTCAGCGGCGTGTTCAACGCCAACAACACCAACAACCGCGGCTTCAACGACCTCGCCGGCTCTATGATGGGCAATATGCGCGGAGGCGGCGGCCCGATGGGAATGGGCCAGGGCGGCTGGGGCGGCGGCAACGGCATCACCACCTCCTATATGGCCGGTCTCAACGGCGGCACCAACCTCTTCGACGACAAGATGGAGCTCAGCGGTAACTACGCCTTCAACGGCTCCGAGCGCAGGGTTGAGGAAACCTCGGACAAGACCACCCACCTCGAGGACTCCGACCTTATCTATAAATCCAACGGCAACAGCATCACAGGCACGCACGGCCACCGTTTCGGAATGAGGATGGAGCACAAATTTTCCGAGAACACCTCGATACTCTTCGAGCCCCGCGTGAACTTCGGCGGCGGCAGCTTCGCCGAGCAGGACACCACGGACACCTACACCTACACGACGGCCACGGGCAACACGCTGAAGACCAACGACAGCAGGAAGGTGAACAGCGGCAACAACCAGAACCTGTCCGCCAGCGGCTTCGCCCTCCTCCGCCAGAAGCTCGGCATCCCCGGCCGCACCCTCACTGTTATGGGCCGTTACTCCATCAGCCAGAACAAAACCCTCGGCAACAACTACTCCAGCACAAACGTCTATGACGAGACGGGAGCGGCCACCAACACCC
>JAFYIK010000018.1 GCA_017538685.1 Bacteroidales bacterium
GGTACGCCCCCTCATTCGAGATAGTGCCCGGGACACCAAAAAAGCATCGCGGGAAGCGATGCTTTTTTTCGTGCCCAAAGCCGGGATCGAACCGGCACGTCTTTAAGGGACACTGGATTTTGAGTCCAGCGCGTCTACCAATTCCGCCATTCGGGCTGGTAGGGTTGGAGCCCCGAAGGGCGCAACCGAGGGCAAAGGTAACGCAAAAACGCGATTATTCAAATATTATGGCTAATTTCGCGTTGATGAAGAAACAGGCATACATAGTCTACGACATCGCGGTGGAGGCATTCGCGAGAGAACTTGCGGCGAAGTGGGAGAAAGAGGGGTACTGTGAGGTTAAAGACGAGATGGGAATAGTCGCCACGGAAGAGGACAAGAGCCTCGCGACTGTGCAGGCGATATGCAGCTGGCTGCTGGCGAACGGCGCGCCGAGGAGCGCGACGCTGGTGGCGGTAGGCGGGGGAGTGACCACTGACCTCGTCGGGCTCGCGGGCGCGCTCTACAAACGAGGTATGCCGGTGGAGTATGTGCCCACGACACTCCTGGCCCAGGTGGACGCGGCGATAGGAGGGAAGACTGGTGCGAATCTGGACGGAGTGAAGAACACCATAGGAGTAATCCGCCTGCCGGAGAAAGTACACATCCTTCCCGAACCGCTCAAAACCCTCAGCCCGAGAGAATGGAAATCCGGCTCGGCGGAACTCATAAAGACCTTTGCTCTCTTCGACCCTGAGCAGTATGACAAAGCAATCCGTATCTTCTCGCTGGTGAACGGCGCCGGGTACACGAAAGAAGCTACGGACGCAGCCCTCCCGGAGATAATCGAACTCGCAAGGGCAGCGGCAATACTCAAAGACAAGGCCGTAAAGAAGGATCTCTTCGACCGCGACAAGCGCCATCTCCTGAACCTGGGACACACCTACGGACACGCCATCGAGTGGTGGCAGAGCGCCGGGGCCTCAATCACTAAGGGCAACGAGATCACTATTGCGAACTACTCCCACGGCGAAGCCGTTGCCATCGGGATGGTCGCGGCGGCGAGGCTCTCGGAAATAGAAGACATCGCTGAGCACGGCTTCGCTGCGAAGCTCGCGCAAGACCTGGAGTCCTGCGGCCTTCCGACTCAACTCCCAGTGAAAGCCGAGGAACTCTTCCCGGCGATGGCCAACGACAAAAAGATCGAAGGCGACAAACTTGATTTCGTCTACCTTAAAGCTATCGGAAAACCCGTTCTTAAGAAGCGCCGCCTCGAAGACCTCATCTTACAAAAATGATCTGCACTACAATACAGCATAAGACATATCAGGAAATCCTCTCCATTCTGGATGACCCGTTCGTGGAGATGGCGGAAATGCGCCTAGACCTCTGCGAACTCGGCGAAGAAGAGATAAAAGACCTTTTCGGCAGCAGCGAGAAGCCGCTGGTGGCGACATATCGTGTGGCAGGAGCGCCCAGCCTCAAAGAATTCAACATCGAATGGGAGAAAGCGCTTAGAAAGATGTCACAGGCGGTGGAAGCCGGCGCGCGCTATGTGGACGTGGACCTCGCGGCTCCCGTGAACATCAGCAAGTACTTCCAGAAACATTGCCGCAAAACAGGGACGGAACTCATACGCTCGTTCCACGACTTCGAAAAGACTCCCGACCTGGAATATCTCCAGCAGGTGGCGGCAAGATGCTTCCGCTATGGCGCCGACGTGGCGAAAATAGTGACCACGGCGAC
>JAFYIK010000122.1 GCA_017538685.1 Bacteroidales bacterium
ACTCGCTGATGACGGGGTCCGCGACTTTGACGTGCAGCTGCGGGAGCATCTCGAACTGGGAGTAGTGCTCCGCAAAATAGCGCATCAGCTCGATAGTGTGCAGCAAAGAATGATATCGCGCATCCGGCTTCAGCAGAATCTGATATCCCAGGCACCTCTCGCCGGAATAACGGCCGGCGGAGGGGGTGAACGAACACGGCCGCATCAGAACGCCCTCGGGGCACGGCGGCGCGGCGACCGAATCGGGCCGGAGCCAGGGGGCTCCGATGTATTCATACGGCCGCGCCGTGCCGATGGCGGGCGTGATGGTCGTGTTGTTCCAGAGTCCGCCGCCGCTGTACATAAACGGAGAGAACAGTCCCGGAAGGTCGGATGCCGGCGCTATGGTCCAGGGCATAATCTCCGAGGAAGAGCGGTTCGCCAGCGCCGATATCACGTGGAGCGGGAACTTCGCGTCTATTTCATTCACATAGAGGTTGCACAGTTCTCCCAGTGTCAGGCCGTGCCTGTGCGCCACTTTCGGAGTCCAGATGTCCGCTTCGATAGCGGGAATCGTGCCCTCCACGCTGCGTCCGGCCGGATTGAAATGGTCCACGATATAGATCGACGGGCCTTCTTCCATCCTGGCGCGGGTGCTCAGAAGCCTCATCACGTCGCGCGTGAAATTGAAGTAGCGCGTTCCGACATCCTGAATCTCCACAACCAGCGCGTCCAGCCCCTCCAGGTCCTCCTGAGAGAACTCGATATGGTTGGTTCCCGGAGTCAACTCGGTTCCTGCAGGCTGGAACAGCCGCGCCAGATTGCCCCGCTCCTTAAAAATATCATAAAGATACTTTCCGGTGCTGGTGTCGAAACAGTTCTGGGTGCAGAAACAACCGACGCGGCCCTTGAGAAGGCCGCGGTCGAGTTGTTCCTCTATGGGTGTAGTTCTGAAACTGAACATTATTTTGCGAGAAGGTCCATTGCGAACTTCACGATCTCCTGCCCGAGAGCTTCTGCTTCCGCCTCGGTCGGGGCTTCGCTGTAGACGCGTATGATAGGCTCCGTGTTAGACTTGCGGAGATGCACCCACCTGCGGGTCGCTTCGAAATCGATCTTCACGCCGTCGATGGTATTGATCTTCTCGTCCTTGAACTTCTCCTTAAGAGCCTCGAGCACAGGCACGACGGCCGATGCATCCGGCAGGTCAATCCTGTTCTTCGCGATGAAGTACGGAGGCAGAGTCGCCTTGTACTCGCTGACTTTCATACCCTTATGGGCGAGATGGCTGAGGAAGAGGGCCACGCCGACCATAGCGTCGCGACCGCAGTGCGAAGCGGGATAGATAACGCCTCCGTTGCCTTCGCCGCCGATGAGCGCGCCCACCTTGTGCATAAGCGTGGTCACATTGACCTCGCCGACCGCGGAAGCGTAGTAGGTGCCGCCGTGGGCTTCGGTCACATCGCGCAAAGCGCGGCTGGAGCTGAGGTTGGAAACGGTGATGCGAGGTTCCACGCCCGCCTTTTCTGCTCGTTCGAGCAGGTAGTCCGCCACGCTCACGAGCGTGTACTCTTCCACGAACGGCTCGCCGTTTTCGCAGATGAACGCCAGACGGTCCACGTCCGGGTCCACGCTCACTCCGAGGTCAGCCTTCTCGCGCACGACGGTCTCGCGCAGCTCGATCAGGTTCTTCGGGAGCGGCTCCGGATTATGCGCAAAATCGCCCGTGGGCTCGCCGTTGATGGTTATGCACTGCACTCCGAGACGCTCGAGCAGGCGCGGCATGATGATACCGCCCACACTGTTCACCGCGTCCAGAACCACCTTGAAGCCGGCTTTCTTTATGGCGGGTACGTCCACTGCCTCGAGCTTCAGCACGGATTCGATGTGCTCGTTCGTAAAATCGTGCTCTTCGATCGTTCCCAGCTCATCCACCGAAGTGAAATCGAAATCCTCGCTTGCCGCAAGGTCCAGAATCGCCTGGCCCTCGACCGCCGTCAGGAACTCGCCCTTGTCGTTCAGGAGCTTGAGGGCGTTCCACTGGCGCGGGTTGTGCGACGCCGTGAGGATGATGCCGCCGTCTGCGTTAGCGAACGTTACTGCCAATTCCGTCGTGGGGGTGCTGGCGAAACCGCACTTGACCACGTCCACGCCGCAGGAAATGAGGGTGCCGCAGACTAGCTGCTCGACCATCAGTCCGCTGATTCGGGCGTCCCTGCCGACAACCACTTTGTAGCGCTTGCCGTTGTTGGGCGCGGGCTTGCGGCTCGGGAGAGTCGCGCAATACGCGTAAGTAAACTTCACTATGTCG
>JAFYIK010000123.1 GCA_017538685.1 Bacteroidales bacterium
AGCTGTCCGTCCGCGATGCTGAAGCTGATGGCGCGGATGTGGTCCGCGATCACCCTCATCGCCACGTCCGTCTTCTGCGACTCGCCGTATTTATGGCCGGAGAGTTCGCCGATCTTGCCGAGAAGGCCGGAGAACACGTCGGTGTCGTAGTTGCTGTTCTTGCCCTGGAGCACGGCGCAGAGGCGCTCGAAGCCCATTCCGGTGTCGATGTTCTTCGCCGGAAGGTTCTCCAGATGGCCGTCCGCCATACGCATATACTGCATAAACACGATGTTCCAGATCTCGATGACGTGCGGGTCGGTCTTGTTCACGAGCTCGCGGGCCGGGATGCCGGATGCCTTCTCATCGGCGCTGCGGATGTCGATATGGATCTCAGAGCTGGGGCCGCAGGGACCTGTCTCGCCCATCTCCCAGAAGTTGTCGTGCTTGTTTCCCAGAAGGATATGATCCTCGGGGAGGTGGCGTTTCCACGCCTCCATCGCTTCCTCGTCGAGGGCGGTTCCGTCTTCCTTGCTGCCTTCGAACACGGTGGCATAGAGAAGTTTCGGATCGATCTTATAGACCTCGGTCAGAAGTTCCCACGCCCAGTCGATCGCCTCGCTCTTGAAATAGTCGCCGAAGCTCCAGTTTCCGAGCATTTCGAACATTGTGTGGTGATAAGTGTCGTGGCCGACTTCCTCCAGGTCGTTGTGCTTGCCGCTGACGCGGAGGCACTTCTGCGAGTCAGTGGCCCTGTCCCACTTCTTCTTTGCGTTACCGAGGAATATGTCCTTGAACTGGTTCATTCCCGCATTCGTGAACATAAGGGTCGGGTCGCCCTTCACCACCATCGGCGCCGAAGGCACAACCGTGTGTCCTTTCGATGCGAAATAATCCAGAAACTTCTGCCTGATCTCGTTTGCTGTCATCATATGTTTGTCTTATTTTTCAGTTCGTATATCGGAGGGGTTGCCCCCGAAAGCCTTCGCTTCGCTCATCCCTCCCACTTCGTGGGCCCCTCCCGTTAAGACCTGCGGTCTTCGCTTCCTTCTCGCTCGAAAGAGTAATCCAGTTTCCTCTTTACTCACTCGTGCGTCAGTTCATGTGGCCACGGGCGGCCACGGGCCTCGGGGGCAAACCCCTCCGATATAGCGCACGTGTGCAATCACGCGTGGGCGTGTGAGCAAAGCGTGCAAAGGTAGCAAAAAATTGCGGGATTTCCTAATGGATTATCGCCCTGGTGCATTCAACGAAAAAGCCCAGGCTTAAAGGCCTGGGTTTTTGTGTCTGATGGACCGGATTATTTAGCGACTATTTTCAGCGCTATGACTTTACCCGGATCTTTGTGGTACGGGTGTTCGAACAGGTACTTGGTACGGGCCTCATCGGCATCCATCTCTTCTTTGTAAATGTGTGAGGAGATATGGCCGTCCGCCCACATATAGGTGTAGCCGTCTACATCAGGTCCATTGCTGTGCTTGCTGTGCACCTCATAAATCCTTCCTGCTTCCGGGTCCGACCCCAGGGCCTGCAGAGCGTCTTCGTAAGTCTTGTATAAATGGGAATCGAGTTTGTCCTGGTGTGCGAGGAATAATTCCACCACATATCCTTTTGTTTTCTTTGGCTGGGTCATAGTAATAATGGTTTAGATGTTATTCAGTATAAAGGTAGGCATTTATTTTGTATCTTGCGTCAAGTATGAAGAAAATTTTACTCATTTTCGCGGCTCTTGCCGCCCTTCTCTGCTCCTGCTGTGCTTCCCGCAAAGCAAATGCCAAAAAGACGTCTGAAAGCGTTCAATCGAATGAAACGCTGACAAAATCAGGCGTTTCCGCATCAGACTACGTTTTCGGTCTTTTTGACCGCGTCTCCGGGGAGGAAAATATGTTCATCTCCCCGCTCAGCCTTTCTCTCGCCCTTGCAATGACCGCCACTGGTGCGGAAGGCGAAACCTACGATCAGATGACCGCGACACTTGGTCTGAGCGGTATGGCCCGCAAGGAGTTGTATGAGTATTTCGGCAAACTGACGAAAACGCTCGAATCGGCTGATACTTCTGTGGTAATGGAAACAGCGAATTCGATATGGATTCAGAATGATTTTCCTGTAAAACCCGCATTTTCGAGCGGAGCCAGCAAGCATTTTGGTGCGGAAATCGGGTCGGTCGATTTCAATCAGCCGAGCGCGGCGAAAAGGATTAATTCGTGGTGCTGCGAAAAGACACACGGCAAGATCTGCAACGTCGTGGACCGCACCCCGGACTGGAAGATGGCGCTGGTCAATGCCGTGTACTTCAAGGCGGCGTGGGAAGAGGCTTTCAAACGTACTGAAAACGGCGTTTTCAACGCCCTCGGAGGGAAGAAATCCGAAGTGAAATTCCTGATTAGAAAAGGCTTTATGAACTATGCGGAAGACGCTGATTTCCAGATGGTTGAATTGCCATACGGAGAGTGCGGAAGGTTCGTTCTTGACGTCATTCTTCCGAAGGCAGATTTCGATAAAGCTACAGCGATGAATCAGGCACGTTTCGACGCCCTTACTGCGTCATTGGAAGAGCGTCGAGTGAACTTCAAAATGCCTGAATTCAAGATGGAATCCACCGTCAATCTGGCGAACGTTCTGGCGGATATGGGTATGCCTCGCGCGTTCAGCCCTTTTGCCGAATTCGGAGGAATTTCGGAAGTGCCGCTGATGATAGACAACGTCCTTCAGAAGACTTA
>JAFYIK010000124.1 GCA_017538685.1 Bacteroidales bacterium
CCGAATACACGGCAGTGGTGCGGGCTTTCCTTGAGCAGCACGTTTATTGAACAGATTAGTCAGTGTACCAAACCTTATGAACCTAGTAAGTCTTATAGCGAATCTCGCTATCGCGATAACCTCGATTCCGGTCAGGATCGGCCTGCTCTACGCCAGCAGGCATCCCAAGCAGACCAGCGCAAAGACCCTTCGCAAAATCCTCAAGGAGAACGCCGGCACCGCTTTCGGCAAAGACCATCACTTCTCCAAGCTGCTGTGGGCCCGCAATGCGGACCAGCTCTTCCGTATCTATGAGCACGCCGTGGATGCGGCGGACTACGAAGCGCTGCGGCCGTATGTGGAGCGCCATATGCAAGGGGAGCCGGATGTGCTGATACCCGGCAAGCCGCTTATGTACGCGACCACCTCCGGCACCACGGCGAAGCCCAAGTACCTGCCCATGTCGGCCAAGTACCTGCGCACTGTCTACAGCCGTATGTCCAAGCTCTGGATGCGCAATATGTACCTGCATCGCCACAAATGGATAGACGGCAAGGTGTTCCAGTCCACGAGCAAGGTCGTGGAAAGCTATGCCCCGGACGGGACCATCTGCGGAGCGGTCTCAGGCCTTCTCGTGAAGAAGATACCGGGAATGATACGCAAGAAATACGCGTTCCCGGACTGCATCAACGACATTCCCGACTACACTGCCCGTTATTACACGATGATGCGCCTGGGAGTGGAGGAGGACGTCACCATGTTCGCGACGGCGAACCCTTCGACCATGCTTGAATTCGCAAAATCCGCCGCGACCCATTTCAGCGAGTTCATAGAGGATATCGAGAACGGGACTATCTCCGACAAATACGACATACCCGAGGCGGTGCGTGAAGAGCTGGGGCACATCATTAAGCCCAACCCGGAAAGGGCGGCCTTCCTGCGCAAAGTCCTCGAAGAGCATCCCGAGCCGGAGTTCAAGGATTTCTGGCCGAACCTGGAGTTCGTCAGCAGCTGGAAATGCGGAAACACCAAGATAGCATCCGACAAGGTCGCGGCGATGCTCCCCGGGCACACATACTATCAGGAGCTTGGATTCATCGCTTCCGAGTGCCGTTTCGGCGTTGTGCTGGACGACTCGATCGACACAGTCCTCTTCCCGAATATGAACTACTACGAGTTCGTGGAAGAGAGCGACATGGACAGCGAGAGCCCTCGTTTCTATCGACTGCACGAGCTCAAGAAGGGCGTGAGGTATTGTATCTATGTTACCACATTCTCAGGGCTTTACCGATATAATATGCACGACATGGTGGAGGTCGGCGGCTTCTACAAAACCACCCCTAAGATCCACATGGTGCAGAAGATCAACGGAATAGTCAGCATCACGGGGGAGAAGCTCTACGAAAAGCAGTTCATCGACGCCGTCCACCAGGCCGAAAAGCAGACCGGAATGAAGGTCGCGTTCTTCATCGGCTTCGCCACTCCGGAGAATTCCTGCTACGACTTCTACTACGAGTTCGAGGACGACGAGACCACCAAGGACCAGGCGTCCGACTTCACTATCCAGGTGGACAAGAACCTCAAGGAGATGAACGTGGAGTACAAGACGAAGCGCGATTCGCTTCGCCTGAAGATGCCTCAGACCAATGTCCTGTACCCGAACTCATACGAGATGTTCAAGCGCCTCAGCCTTAAGGCGGGCGGCCGCGACGGGCAGTATAAGCTCGTGCTCCTGCTTCAGGACAAAGTGCGCCAGATAAGAATAAACAGGCTCGTCAAAAAAGACGAGCCCAGGAAGAAAATCTTTTCGCGTAAGAAGAGCAGCTAGCGCTTCAGCAGGCCTATGTTGATAAGGAGCTGGGCTGCGTAGTAAGTTCCCATCACAAGCCAGTCTTCGAGCACGACCGGAATCTGCTGGCCGGGTACGAACGCGCTCCACGCAATCACTGAATCTGAGGCGACGAACACCATCGCGCCGATAATCACAGGCCACACCTTCGGGCGGCTCTGCATAATCGCGCTCAGCACCATCACCGAAATCACTATCATATACGCGCCTATCGCGTAGCGGAACGCCGCGGACTCCACCTTGGGGATGATAATGTTGCTGTAGACCAGCAGGAACACGACTATCGCCACGGTGCAGACCAGCCTGAAGGCAGCGTCCGTCTTCGTCAAACCGTCCGGCCTTGGGCGCCTTGCAAAGCGCACGAACGAAGCGATATAGACGAAATGCGCGGCCATAAAGAAGAATATCTGCAGCAGGAAGGCAGTGTCCTCGAAACTGCCGAGCTTCAGGTCTCCGAACACGTCGCCTACCATCGAGAACGACAGCGCTATGATGGGCAGGACCAGAGTCGCGCGGTCGGCAGTGACGGCTTTAAGCTCACGGGCGAGGGCCGCGACCACCAGGGCCAGCGGGATCACCTTGAACGGCGCGCACCACGGCTCCGGGATGAAGCGTATGCACAGGGTGTACCACACTCCAGCGAGGATGAATGCTGGAATGAGGTAACGTTTGTCGAGCAGAGATTTCATAGGCTAGAATACCCAGAGATAGATAAGAGCGGCCAGTGCGGCGCCCGCGAGAGGCCCCGCCACCGGAATCCACGCGTACTCCCAGTCGCTGCCTTGCTTGCCCTTCACGGGAAGCAGGGCGTGCTCGAGACGCGGGGCGAGGTCGCGGGCGGCGTTCATCGCATAACCGGTGGTCGCGCCGAGGGACATACCGATGCTGACGATAATCATAG
>JAFYIK010000125.1 GCA_017538685.1 Bacteroidales bacterium
CACGGTGTCGCGAGAGTGCCGCGCTCGCAAATCAAAGCCCCTGAACTCGCGCGCGTCAGGAATAGTTGAGAGGGATTTTTGCGAAGGAAAGGTCAAAGTCCCTTTGAGCTTTTCAAGCAAAAACCCGAAAAGCCGCCCCGGCGCCAGCCCGGTAGCGCGCCCGCGTCCGAATCCGTCCGAAGCGGCGCAAAAACAGGTAAAATAAGCGCCGGCGAATGGGAAATGCACTCATTCGGCGCTAAAATAGCCAAAAACAGCGCCAAATGGAGGGAAAGCACCCGATTCGGCGCCAAAAAGTGCGGTAATAGCGCCAGAAATCCGGAAAAAGAGGGAAAAGATCCCCGATCAGGCCGGGGATGACAATAAGGTTGGTCGGGGATGACAGGAAAATGTCGGGGGCCCGCGACGGCCGGGAGCGAAAAACCCCGAAAAGAGCGAAAAGTATCAACTATCCAAAATTATTCGTATCTTTGGAGGCTTTTAGGTGAAAATCCTGAAGACCACAGTATATTTAAGTGAACATTAACATAACCAAACAACAACTAACCTTTATGAAAAAAGTGCTAAGCTTGGCAGTTGTGCTTCTTATCGCGTTTACTTCGGTATTCGCCCAGGGCAGCTACCAGGTCTCCGGTGTCGTCTATGACGAGTACGGTCCGGCAATCGGCGTAGCAGTTATGGAACAGGGCACCTCCAATGGCGTCACCACCGACTTCGACGGCGCGTTCTCAATCAAGGTGGCATCCGCAGATGCGATCATCGAGATCTCCTGCATCGGATACACCACAATGACCTTCAAGGCTTCTGAAGTGCCGGCAGAGATCACCCTCTCTCCGGATGCGATTTTCCTGGATGACGTAGTCGTTATCGGTTACGGCTCCCAGTCGAAGAAGGAAGTCACCGGTTCCGTCGCCTCCCTTAAGGCAGACGACTTCAACAAGGGCGCAGTCGCCAACCCTATGGGACTTCTCCAGGGTAAGGTGGCAGGTCTTAACATCATCAAGCAGGGCGGTGACGACCCGGCGCAGAACAACTATTCCGTTCAGCTCCGTGGTGTCGGTTCCCTCAGCGGAAGCACCGAGCCCCTCTACGTCATCGACGGCGTGCCCGGCGGAAACCTTTCCTCCGTGCAGCCCTCCGACATCGAGTCCATCGACATCCTCAAGGATGGTTCAGCAGCTGCTATCTACGGTACCCGTGCCAACGCTGGCGTTATCCTCATCACCACCCGCAGGGGCAACAAAGACGGCGCTTTCTCCGCTGATTACGCAGGCAATGTCAGCGTCGGTTTCGTGACCAACATCCCTCGCGTCCTGAACGCTCAGGAGTACCGCGACTACATCGTGGCGAAGGGAATGGGCACCGACTTCGGCGGAAACACAGACTGGATCAAGGCGATCTCCCGCAACCCGGTTTCGCACTCCCACAACGTGTCCATAGCCGGCGGCACCAAGGACTTCAACTACCGCGCATCGGTCAACTACCGTAACGTGCAGGGTATTGCCAGGAAGAGCGACTTCGACGAAGTCAACGGCCGTTTCGCTGCTGACCAGAAGGCACTCAAGGGCAAGCTCAACATCTCCTACGACTTCTCCTGGCAGAGGGCCGATAAGAACTGGGCCAACTACGACAACTTCAACCAGGCCATCCGTTCGAACCCTACGATGCCTATCAGGTCCGATGACGAAAAGTTCGTCAAGTACGGCGGTTACTATGAGAGCGATAACTTCTACACACGTAACCCTGTGTCCGACCTCGAGCAGACCGAGAACCAGCAGAAAGACGAGAACGTGATCGGATCCGTCAGGGCCACCCTGGACATCATCCCGGGCCTGAAGTTCACCACATTCTACTCTATTCAGGACAACACCTCCTGGAACGGTAAATTCCAGGCCAGCACCCTCCGCGCAGTGTCCGGTAAGGACGGTGTAGCTTCCCAGAGCTACAACTCAAATGTCCAGCAGGTTATGGAGAACACCCTTAACTATATGGGCAGCACCGGCAGGCACAACTATCAGTTCCTGCTTGGTCAGAGCTACCAGACCGACCTCAGCCAGGGCTTCTACGCAATGAACTCCAAGTTCCCTCTCGACAAGCTTCTTTACAACAATATGGAGCTCGGCGAGGGTAAGCTCTCCGGTAAGAACAGCGACGCGAACATCACCTCCTATAAGTACAAGGACAAACTCGCATCGTTCTTCGTCCGTGGACTCTACAACTACGACGGCAAGTACTTCCTCAGCGCCAGCGCCCGTCTGGAGGGTTCCTCCAAGTTCGGTTCCAAGGCCAACAAGGTCCTTGGCCCTTGGGGTCTCTTCCCTTCACTCTCCGCCAGCTGGAATATGACCGAGGAAGACTTTATGAAGGATATCGCCTGGCTGGACGAACTCAAACTCCGTGCTGGCTACGGTGTCACCGGTAATATGCCCGGCGGCCACTATCTGTATATGATGCTCGTCGGCCCCGGCAGCAACTACATCTTCTCGGACGGAGAGTTCATCCTTCCTTGGGGTCCTCAGACCAATGTCAACGAGTACATCCGCTGGGAGGAGAAGCACGAAACCAACCTCGGAGTTGACTTCTCTATGCTCGAAGGCCGCATCACCGGTACGGTGGACGGATACTTCCGCAACACCACCAACCTCCTTTGGGAGTACGACGTTCCGCTCACCGGCGGCAATGTCTCCGCAAAGAAGTGGGATAACTACGGACAGATCCACAACTACGGTATCGAGGCCAGCGTGAACGGCGTCATTATGAAGAACCGCGACCTCGAGTGGACCGCGGGCTTCAACGCCGCCTGGAACCGCAACCGCGTGGTCCGTATCACCGGCGAGGCCTACGGCAACTACGACGAAAACGGCAACCTCATCGCCAGCTATATGAACACCGGTTACATCTCCTCCGGAGACGGTGAGACCGGCAACTACGTGATGAGGCTTGTTGAAGGCGAGGCTGTGGGTAACTTCTACGGTTACAAGTATATGGGTATCCAGAGCACCGGCGAATGGGTTTTCGAATCCAACACCGGCGGTCCGACCAAGAACCCTACCGATAACGACAAGCGTGTCCTCGGCAACGCGTTCCCTCTCCTCACCCTCGGTTTCAACACCGCTCTGAGGTATAAGAACTTCGACGTGTCGATGAACTTCCGCGGCCAGATCGGCGGTCTCATCTTCAATGAAACCCGCTACTTCTACGAGAACACCCGTGGTACCGAGAACGTTCTCCTCTCCTGCTTCAGCGGAGAGCCCGAGAAACTTACCCACTGGGTGGACAACCCCTCGGCAAAGAACGCCTCCCTGCGTTACTTCTCCGACTTCTATCTTGAGGACGCTTCCTACCTGAAGCTCAACGACCTCACCATCGGCTGGACTCCTCAGCTCAAGGGCGAGGTGGCGGAGTACATCCACAACCTCAGGGTCTTCCTCAACGCCCAGAACCTCTTCACACTCACTGGTTACCAGGGCCACGATCCTTCCACAGTCTCGATGTCCGGCCTTGCTCCGGGCTTCGACGGCCGTTCGTATTATCCCACCCAGAGGACCTTCAGCCTCGGTGTCAACCTTAACTTCTAAAGATTGAAAGGATATGAAAAAGATATATACTATTGTTCTTGCAGTCCTTGGTCTTGGAGCAGTCGCCTGCACAGACCTTTCTCCGGAAGTTTACACCGATGTCCGGAAAGAGGACTATTTCCAGACCACATCCCAGTTTGGAACCCTCATCGCCAACGCATATTCGCAGCTTGCAGGCGAGTACGGCTATGTCTATCGTGAGGGCTACTGGAGCCTTCAGGAATACACCACCGACGAGGTGGTCGTTCCTACCCGCGGAACCGACTGGTTCGACGGCGGCGTGCCGCAGGCTATGCATATGCACACCTGGGGCAGCAACACCCGCGACATCAACAACGGATGGAGCTTCGCCTATGGCGGCGTGACCAAGTGCAACACCGTTATCGACAACATCAAGATGATTGCCGGCGATGACGAAAGCGCTTACACCCCGGTTCAGAAAGCAGGTCTCGCAGAGGCCAAGATCCTCCGCGCCTTCTATCACCTCCTCGCAATGGACGTCTACGGCAATGTCCACATCGACGACGGCAAGCACGTCGACGACAAGGGCAACGTTGTTCAGCTCACCCGCCAGGAAGTATTCGACTGGATTGTCAGCGAACTCAAGGAGAACCTCGTGCTGGTGGAGGACAAAGTCCGCTACGGCTCGATGACCCGCCCCGTCGCCTATATGATTCTTGCAAAACTTTATCTCAACGCCGAGGTCTACACCGGCACTCCTCACTGGAAAGAGGCTGAAGACTATTGCGACAGCATCATTAACGGCAGTTACTACGACCTCAACGCGGACTATTTCGACGCATTCAAGACCAACAACACGAGCAATCAGGAGATCATCTTCCCTATCGTGTTCGACGGCGTGTATGCAAACGGCAATATGTTCCACGTGATGACCCAGCACTACTCGATGCGCGACGTGTTCGGTTTCACCACCGACTGTTGGAACGGCCCTTGCACCCTCGGAGCTTTCTACGACAGCTACGACGACAAAGATGTCCGCAAGAACCAGTGGTTCGTCGGCCCCGTCTATGACACCAAGACCGACTGGCAGACCATCATCTACAACCGCGCAAGCTGGACAGGCAAGCAGATAGAGTGGACTCACGGCGAGAGCACCTTCAAGGTGAATATCGTCAAGGACCTCACCACCATCGAAGACCCTACCGCTGCCAACTCCTGCGAGGGCGCCCGCTTCTTCAAGTTCCAGTTCGAGAACGGCATCGCACACCACGCAGACTCCGACTTCCCCATCTACCGCTATGCCGACGTCCTTCTTATGAAGGCTGAGGCTCGTATGAGGCAGGCTAACGGCGCAGTGGATGCCACCACCCTTGAACTTATCAACAAGGTGCATACCCGTGCTGGTCTCGCAGCCTACACTGCCGACCAGATCACCTACGACGAGCTCCTTGCAGAGCGCGGACGTGAACTTGCCTGGGAAGGACATCGTCGCGACGACCTTATCCGCTTCGGCAAGTTCGGCGGTGAGTGGCAGTTCAAGGAGGCAAGTGACAAGAACCACGAAATATTCCCTATCCCTGATTGGGTACGCGACGGCGCTCCCGGTGTGTACACCCAGAATCCCGGATATTAATGGATAGTTACTAATCCTAAATAATTACAAACCATTTTAATCACTTTTTTTATTAACAAACAATTATGAAAAAAATCTTTTCATTTTTTGCTATTGCCGCAATGGCAATGTTCGCTTTCTCCTGCGGCGAGAAGGACAATCCGAACAAGCCCGACGATATCGACAATATCGTTGAGGACGGCGTCTATGTGATGCTTGGCGACAAGTTCGAGGCTACTTATGCAATGTCCGCCGGAACAAACGAGGCCGACAATCAGTCCGCTCGTGACGGTATGTTCGAGAAGTACATCGTTCTCGATGCAAACCAGGAGTTCACCCTCGCTTGGAAGGCTGGCGACAGGACCATCAAGTACGGTGCTCAGCTCGCAGAGTTCACCCCTGCAGAACTTACCGGTGTCTATGACAGCAACCCTGCAACTCCCGTTCTTAAGGGAGCTCTTGTGGAAGGCGACAACGCTCCGAAGATGAAGGCTGCAAAGAAGGCCCTCTATCACATCGTTCTCGACCTCAACAAGGATAGCAAACTTGACAACGCTCAGATTCTCGTTGCCGAGGCTCAGTACGGCGTGCGTGGCGGTATGAACAGCTGGGGCTTCACCCCTCTCGAGGTTGGTGAGCTTTCCAACGCCGGTACCACCTACACCCTTACCGGACAGGAGCTTGGTAACAACGGAGACTTCAAGTTCGCTTACAACGCAGCTTGGAAGATCACTCTCGACGCAGAAGGCGCAGTCAAGGCCAACACCAACCTCGGCTGGGCAGAGAACAAGAAGGACCTCGCCCCTGGTGGAGCGAACATCGTCTGCGCAGACGGCGCCGGCAAGTACAAGGTGACCCTCACCTTCAAGCTCGCAGGTGGCCCTGTAGGCGACTCTTTCTCCTACAAACTCGAGCAGGAGTCCAAGGCTGACTATCCCGCTGCCATCTATATGATCGGTGCAGCCTGGGGTGCTTGGAACTGGGAGTCCGACGGTGTCGTTGAGCTTCAGCACATCTCCGCCGGTGGCGATCCTAAGGATGGCTGCTTCGCGGTTACCCGCTACTTCAAGGCTGACGACGGCTTCAAGTTCGCAACCGCTAAGGATTGGGGCAAGGCATTTGCCAATATGGGCAACGACCCTACAACTGTCACCTACGACAACGATGGCAACATCCACGTCCCTGCTGACGGTCTCTACACCATCACTCTCGACTTCACCACTGGCACTATGACCCTTACTGAGGGCAAGCTCTTCGGTATCGGCGACGCATTCGGCGGCTGGAACGCAGTTGAAGGCACCGTGAACGCTGACGGAACCGCTTCCATCACCACCACCGCTGCCGGCAACATCCGCACCTACGCTCCTTGCGCATTCGACTGGTGGCAGCACGAGTTCCAGCCTACCTCTGACGGCAAGATCGCTTACCGTGAGGGCGCCGAGCTCGAAGGCTTCGCAGTTGAGGCTGGCGTGACCGTGACCTACGACTTCAACGCTGGCACCGCCACCGTTGGCGCAGCTTTCGAACCCGCTATCACACTCGACGGCGATATGAGCGACTGGGCCGACTATGAGGCTATCGAGAACGATGGTACCATCAAGGCGTGGAAATACGCTTACGATGAGAAATACATCTATTTCTACTACCTTCTCGACTCTTCCGACATCAAGGATAAGGACGGCTCCTACAACTGGAGGCGTTACATCTTCATTGGTTTCGACACCGACAACAACGCAGAGACCGGTATGACCTCCGGCCAGCCTGCAGGTATGACTATTGCCGGCATCGAGGCTATCGCTTCTCTTTATCCTTTCAGAGGAACTGTTCCCGAGGGACAGACTTATCCTGAAGGCGTTGAGTTCGTGAACGGCGCTGACGAGCAGGGTGACATCGAGTGCCCCGCTGGCACCGCTACCGGCGCAAAGGTTTCTGCATTTGGATATCGCGACGGAGCAGTTGCTCACCTTGAGGTTGCTATCGCAAGGGAAGCTCTCGGTAATCCTGCAGCAGGCACCATCAATGTCCAGCACTCATTCAGCTGGAACCTGACCGCAGCAACTCCTATCACTATCGAGTAAGAGTACTCCTCACAAGGTTATTTCAAGGCCTCCGGATTTCCGGGGGCCTTTTTTATTGTTTATCATAAGGCTTTTTGCTAACTTTGGAGATTGACCAACTAATAACCGGATATGAAAAAATCCTTATATAGCCTGATGCTGCTGGCGGTCCTCGGACTGATCGCGGCCTGCGAGACTGATCCGAAGCCCATACCGGATCCCGACGACAATTTCGAGGTTCCCTCGTACACTCAGGGCGAAAAGCCGGGCAACATCACCTATCAGCTCCTTATCTACAGCTTCGCGGACAGCGACGGCGACGGAATAGGCGATTTCAACGGCATCAAGCAGCGCCTGGATTATCTGGACGGCCTTGGAGTATCCGCCATCTGGCTCTCTCCTGCGCACCCGTCAGACTCCTACCACGGCTACGACGTGCGTGATTACAACGCCATCAACCCCAAGTACGGCACGGAGCAGGACTTCAAGGACCTTATCGACGCGGCGCACGCAAAGGGAATCAAAGTCTATATGGACTACGTCCTTAACCACTCCGGCAAGGGACATCCCTGGTTCCTGGAGGCCCTCGCAGACGAGACCAGCCCCTACAGGGACTACTATTTCATCTGCGAAAAGCCCTCGACGGAGTGCAAGAATTACCCTATGCTCAGCGGCTACTCCTATGGCGCCGGCGACTGGCACGCAACCGTCTCCGGTTCTCCGAAGCTGACAATCAGCACCACCACCGAAGAGCTGACCAACGGCACGAACGACTGGAACCTCTATATGTGGCAGGACGGCGTGGGCGACAAGACCGTGAAGTTCGTGGACGACAAAAACGGCAATTATCACATCGTGATGGACATCAACGGCAGATGGGGAATGCTTGTGCGCAAATATCCCAACTGGAACGCAGGCTCCAAATTCGGCGCTCCGGAGGACAAGATGACGGTCTCAGCCGGCACGTCGCTGAACCTGGTGGCCCAGGGCGGCGATATGTTCATCGAAGGCAACGGCCGCTACCGCATAGACCTCACCAACACCGAGACGAAGACTATGTATTTTATGGGAGCCTTTGGCGACTGGATGCCGGATCTCAACTACGGCGACATCTCCCAGGCGGAGAACAACCAGTGCTTCAAGGACCTCGCGGCTTCAGTGGATAAATGGATAGGCCTGGGCATCGACGGACTCCGTCTGGACGCCGTCAAGCACATCTGCGGAGGTATGGGTTCCTTCAACAACACGAACAATGTGACCTTCCTGCAGAAGTGGTATGCCCGCTGCAACGAGACCTTCCGCAAAACTCACGACACCGACTTCTATATGGTCGGCGAGGTGTGGATGGACGCGAATTCAGTGGCCCCCTACTACAAAGGCATCCCCGCCTGCTTCGAGTTCGATTACTGGGAGAGGCTGAAGTGGGTGCTAAACGAGCGCACCGGCTGCTATTTCGCCAAGGACCTGATCGGCTACCGCAACAAGTATCGCGAGGCCAACCCCAAAGCCATAGCGGCCACCAAGCTCACCAACCACGACGAAACCCGCGCGGCCAGCATCCTCAGCAAAGACCTGCCTAAGCTCAAGCAGGCCGCGGCGTTCCTCCTCACTTCGGAGGGCGAGCCCTACATCTACCAGGGCGAGGAGCTCGGCTACTGGGGCAAGGACTATGACGACGGCGGAAGCGACGAATACGTCCGCGCTCCGATGGTGTGGGACAAAGCCTCCACCGCAGCGGTCAAAGACCTCAGCGGCCGCGTGGAATCCGGCCTGCTGACAGACGAAATTTCAGTGGCAAGCCAGACGGACGACCCCAACTCGCTGCTTCGCACCTACTACGACTGGACCAAGGCCAGAAACACCGTTCCGGCTCTTGCAACCGGCAAGATGTCCGCTCACGCCAAGTACAACGACAGCAACACCTCGGACAAAACCATCGCAGCCTGGTATATGACGGCGTCAGACGGCTCGAAGGCGCTGGTGCTTCACAACGTGGGCTCGACGGAAAAGACCGTATCTCTCCCGGACGACAAACTGAGCGAGAAGGCTGTGACCCTCGGCAGCGTGTCCGTGTCTGGCACTAACGTTACTCTCGGAGCCAACTCTTCCGTGGTATTTGTGCAATGAGAAAAGTCCTCCGGCGACTGATATTTCTAGGCCTCGCACTCTGCTTCTGCGCGTGCGAGACCATAGAGATTATTAATACGCCGGAGAAGGACACTTCCGACGATAAATACGGTTTCGGACGGGTGTACGGTAGCGGCGAAGTTCCGGAAATCCATATCACCGTGCCGCTGGACCAGTGGAACACCCTGCTTGCGAACTTCGACCAAAACAATAAAACCAAGCAATACGTCTCCTGCAACGTTAAATACACAGACAGCAACGGCTCCGTAAGCGTCAAAGGCGCAGGGCTCAGGCTGCGCGGAAACACATCCCGCAGGCGCCCGGAAGACGGCGAGACGCACAGCGCGAAAGGAACCAGCTGGCACCACTGCCACTTCAGCGTCAATCTGGACAAATACACCAAAGACGCGGCCCACAAGATAAGAGGGATGAAGAAGATGCACCTCAAATGGTTCAAAGACGACCCGTGCTACGTGCGCGAGGTCTACTGCTACGACCTCTTCCGCCGCTTCGGAATCTGGACTGCGCCGCACAGCACCTACTGCCGGCTCTGGCTGAAGGTGGAAGGGGATCCGAAGGAGACCTATTTCGGAGTCTACGAACTGCTGGAGCCCATCGACACCCGTTTCGTGAAAGCGCGCACGGACGGAGGCTTCGGGAAAGACGACGGCAACCTCTGGAAATGCCGCTGGCCCTCATCGCTCAACTCCACCCGCGCCAGCTTTGGCCGGGACGACGGCTCCGACGCCGAATACACCTACGAATTCAAGTCGGACGACAACGACTACGCCGCTGCGAAAGACCAGCTCCAGGACTTTATCCTGAAGCTCACGGGCAAGAGCGACGAAAGCTTCTATATGTGGATACAGGAAGTGTGCAACGTGGGCTTCCTCCTTCAGACTTATGCCGTGAACGTGGCGGTGGGGATGTGGGACGACTACTGGAACAACAGCAACAACTACTACCTCTACTTCGACAGCACGGACAAATACAACTACCACGTCTATTTCATCCCGTTCGACTACGACAACACCCTCGGCACCAGCCAGGGTATGGACGCAGGCAGGCAGGATCCGCTGAACTGGGGCAACAACTCCAACCCGCTCATCTACCGCCTGCTCAAGTTCGAAGACTTCCGCCAGATCTACAAAGACGCCCTGCTGAAGCTGGTGGGCGAGAACGAAGGCCTGTTCTATTACACCGCCAGCATCCAGCGTATAAAGGACTGGCAGGACAGGATACGCGAATATGTCCCCAACGACACCGGGGAAGACTGCGAGATCTACGACGCCCCCGCCCCGTGGGGCAACAAACCCGACTATAAAATAATGACCGCGGGAGAAAAAAATTTCTTTCAGGTCAGGACCCAAGTGATAAATAATACCTGCAAGTAATGAAAAGATACCTATTCCTGATCGCGGCGCTCGCGCTTCTTGCAAGCTGCGCGCAACCGGCACCCAAGGCGGACGACCACTTCGTCTCCGACGGCGTGGTGTACGAACTCAACACCCGCCAGTTTACCCCCGAAGGCACCTTCGATGCCGCAAGGGAGCAGCTTCCGCGCCTGAAAGAACTCGGTGTGGACGTTGTGTGGCTTATGCCTATCTACCCCATCGGAGAGTTGGGCCGCAAAGGCAGCCTCGGCTCCTACTATGCCATTAAGAATTACTGCGACGTGAACCCCGAGTTCGGCACTCTAGAAGATTTCGACGAGTTCGTCGCAGAGGCGCACAAACTCGGCCTCAAGGTCATCCTCGACTGGGTTGCGAACCACACCGCACCTGACCATCCGTGGGTAACGGAGCAGGATCCGGGCTGGTACTACCGCGACTCTCTCGGCCGCACTATCGTGGAATACGACTGGACGGATATCGCGAAGCTCAACTACTCTTCGGAGGGTGTGCGCGCCGCGATGAAGCAGCAGATGGAGTTCTGGGTAGCCCGCGGAGTGGACGGATTCCGCTGCGACGTGGCCTACCTGGTGCCGAAGGAGTTCTGGAAGCCCACCATCGCCTCACTGCGCGAACAGGCAGGCAAGCCGTTCTATATGCTCGCAGAGGCCGAAGAAGACTGGATGTTCGACGCAGGCTTCAACTCTATGTATGCCTGGAGGCTGCACCACATACTCAACGACATTGCACAGGGAACCAAGGGCAAGGCCGAACTCCTCGAGGAGATTACCAAATACTACGTCTCTTCACCTGACGGCAACCGTATGGCGTTCACTTCCAATCACGACGAGAACAGCTGGTCTGGAACGGAGTTCGAAAGGATGGGAGATGCTGTGAAGGCGATGAGCATCCTTTGCTGGACCCTTCCCAATTCCCAGCCGCTTATCTACACCGGCCAGGAAGTGGGTTACGACCGCCGCTTCGCGTTCTTCGAGAAGGATATCGCCCCCACCTGGGTAGACAACGAATGGACCGATTTCTATAAATATCTGGCGGAGTTCAAGCACGCCCATCCGGCGCTCGATTCGGACGCCGCGTTCGAGGTGATCCCGAGCGACAGCACCACCATCGTGTTCAAGCGCACGAAGGACGGCGACGTTGTGACGGTGAGCGTGGAGCTGCAGGCGCCGTGGACCTGGTCGCTGAAGACCGGCGCGGACCGCATCTCACAGGTGGAGCCGCTCTGCTGGTGGACCGGGATGAAAACTCCCCTTCAGCTGATGGTCCACGGCGAGGGCATACGCGATTTCGACGTGTGGATCGAGGGCGGCAAGGGCGTCAGGGCCACGGTCGCGCACGAGGTTGAAAGCCCGAACTACCTCTTCATCGACGTGGAGATAGACAAAACGGCGAAGCCGGGAACTTACCAGCTCTGCTTCGCGAACGAAAGCGAGCAGTTCAGCGTACCCTACGAGCTGCTCGGCCGCCGCACTGGATCGGCAAAGCGCACGAGCTTCACCACCGCCGACCTTATGTACCTGATTATGCCCGACCGCTTCGTGAACGCCGACCCTTCGAACGACAGCACTCCGGACACCTTCGAGAAGGCTGCGCCCGATGAGTTTTTCGGCCGCCACGGAGGCGACATCGCCGGCATCCGCAGTCAACTGGGATACCTGCAGGACCTGGGCGTGACTGCGCTCTGGAACACCCCGCTGCTGGAAGACAACGTCGTGCGCGAGAGCTACCACGGCTACGCCTGCACGGACTACTACCATATCGACAGCCGCTTCGGCACTAACGAAGACTATCGCGCGCTGGTGCAGGACGCGCACGCACACGGGATAAAAATGATTATGGACATAGTCCCCAACCACTGCGGC